>JAOPYX010000051.1 GCA_025964535.1 Actinomycetes bacterium
TGTTACGAGGTCAGGAGGCGTCGTCCGCACGGAGCGCCTCGAGGGCGGCCCACCGCGAGTCGGGCGGGGCCTCCTCGTGCGTGTGCGGCTCGACGTTGAGATCCTTGCCGCACACCGGGCAGAGGCCGGCGCAGTCGGCGCGGCAGAGGATCTTGTCGGGCAGCGCGAGCGCGATCGCGTCGCGGGCCCAGGCGGAGAGGTCGACGGTCTCGTCGCCGACGACGTACGGCGAGCGCAGCTCCTCGTCGCCGGGCTTCGTCGCGTGGTACTCGCGCGCCCGGATCGGCAGCTCGAGCGCGGCGTCCGCCAGGCAGCGGACGCACGGCCCGTGCAGGTTGACGCGAAAAGAGAGCTCGTAGACGCTGCCGGTCGTCGCCTTGGTGATCGTCAGCTCGGCCGGCACGACGGCCGGCTCGGGGGCGTACTCCTGGCCGCCGAGGAGCAGCGGCTCGAGGTCGACGTCGAGCGTCTCCCGGAGCTGCTCGCCGGTACGGAGCTTGGCGTTACGCAGGCTGAACGTGGTCATACGAACACCGTAGCGCGGGCATCAAGCCGCGATGCGGCGCAGATCCGAGAGCTGCGGGACGGTCCGGGGGAGCTCCACGACCCGGGCGTCCTGCCGGCGGATGTACGGCGCCAGCGACTCGGCGGTCGGCTCGGCGACGACACGGGCGTCGCGGCCGAAGACGAGCAAGGCGATCGACGAGAGGATCACGACGCCGGCCACGATCTCCTTCGAGCCCACGTGCTCGCCGGCGAGCGCCCAGCCGAGGAAGACGGCGACGGCCGGGTTCACGTAGGCGTAGGTCGAGAGCAGCGACGTCGAGGCGTTCTTCAGCAGCCAGGCGTACGCGGTGAACGCGACGAGCGAGCCGAAGACGATCAGGAAGGCGACCGCGCCGAGTGATGCCGCGGACACGGCACCGGGATGGACGCGCGAGCCCTCGCCCATGGCGAGGCCGGCAACGGCGAGCAGCACCCCGGCGCAGAGCATCTGCATCGCCGCCGAGAGCAGCGGCCGCCGCGGGAGCGGCGCGACACGCGCATAGACAGAGCCTGCGGCCCAGGCGAACGACGCAACGAGGATCACCAGGGCGCCGAGCCCGTCGATCTTGCCGCTCGGGCCGACGAGGAGGCCGACGCCGAGCAGGCCCGTGCCGATGCCGGCGGCGGCGCCGAAGCCGAGCTTGATGCCGAAGAAGGCGCGGTCGAGCACGGCGATGAAGAGGGGGACGCTCGCGACGAGGAGCGCCGCCATGCCGGAGGCGACGCGCTGCTCCGCCCAGGCGACGCCGCCCGTGTCGACGACGAGCAGCAGGGCGCCGACGGCGGCCGCCGAGAGCCACTGGCGCCGGCCGGGCCGCTCGGCCGCGACGTCTCCGCGCCAGAGCGACCACCCGTAGAGCAGGGCGCCCGCGATGAGGAAGCGCACCGAGAGCATCAGGAGCGGCGGCAGCGAACGGTTCGCGACGGCGATCGCGAGATAGGTCGAGCCCCAGACGAGATAGACGGTGACGAGCGCGGCGGCGAGCTTCATGCAACTCAGGGTGCCTGCGGTGGTCGATTAGCACAAATCGAGTTATAATTCGTATTAATCATGGAACGTAATACTTGGACCGGTGTCGAGCTGCGCCACCTCGTGGCGCTCGACGCCGTGGCGCGGCACCGCTCGTTCGGCCAAGCGGCACGGGAGCTCGGCTACACGCAGTCGGCCGTGAGCCAGCAGATCGCGCAGCTCGAGCGGGTCGTCGGCCAGCGGCTCGTCGACCGTCCCGGCGGACCGCGCCGGGTCGACCTCACCGACGCGGGCAGGCTGCTGCTCCGCCACGCCGACGCCATCGTGGCCCAGCTCGACGCCGCGCAGGCCGACATGGCCGCGCTCGCAGAGGGCGCCGCCGGCCCGCTGCGGGTCGGCATCTACCAGAGCGTCGGCGCCCGCATCCTCCCCGCGCTCCTCCGCCGGTTCCGCGGCGAATGGCCGCGCGTCGACGTGCACGTCCGCGAGGAGACGGACGCCGCCGACCTGCTCCGGCTGCTCGAGCACGGCGAGCTCGACCTGACGTTCGCCGACCTCCCGCTGCCGGACGGGCCGTTCGAGTCGAACGAGGTGCTGCGCGATCCGTATGTGCTGATCGTCGGCGCCGGCTCGGAGCTCGCTACCCGCGACGCCGCACCGCCTCTGCGCGAGCTCTCCGGCGTGCCGCTGATCGGCTGGCGCAGCACCGGTGAGCCGGAGACGTTTCTGCGCGGGCGCGTGCCCGACCTGAACGTCGTCTTCCGCACCGACGACAACGGCACGCTGATGGGACTCGTCGCCGAAGGGCTGGGTGTCGCCGTCGTGCCGCGGCTCGTCGTCAACCCGCGCAACCCGTCGCTCGTCGCGCTCCCGTTCGGAACCCGGATTCCGCCGCGCGACATCGCAATCGTCTGGCACCGCGACCGCTACCGCTCGGCTGCGGCCGAAGCGTTCGCGGGGCTCGCGCGCGACATGGGCGAGGAATATGTCTCCGCTAGCGGATCGTCGCCCGCCATGGCGGCCAATACGTCGCGACGACCGGGCCGATGAGCGCACTCCGTGGCACCGGCCCCCACGTGCGCGAGTCGCACGAGGCAATGCGGTTGTCCCCCATCACGAAGTACCGGTTCGGCCCGAGCCGCGGCCAGCTGCCGAAGTCTGCATCGCGCGAGTGCGGGTCGAGGTACGGCTCGGACAGCTTGCGGCCGTCGACGTAGACGAAGCCTTCCGTCTCGGTGACGCGCTCGCCGGGCAGGCCGATCACCCGCTTCAGGTACGTCCCGCCCTCGCTGCATTTCCGCTTCGCCGCGGCGGGCGCGTGAAAGACGACGATCTCGCCGCGATGCGGGTCGCGGAAGCGGAAGACGATCTTCGCGACGAGCACACGGTCGTTGAACCGTGCGGTGCATCCGACCGTCGGGCGCGCGCAGAGCAGCGTCTGCTCCATCGACGCCGTCGGCACGCGGAACGGCTGCGCGACCTCAGCCTCGAGCAGGAAGATGGCGAGCGCCGCGGCGGCGAGCGTGACGATCCAGTCCACGATCGGGCGACGACGCACGCGCCCAGACTAGAGCGACAGAGTCGGGCTAGTAGCCGAGGTCGTCGCCGGAGCCGTCGCTCGGGCCGATGCCCGCAACGACCGTCTCCTGCGAACGCTCGTGCAGCCGCTCGCGGCCGCGCTTCACTGCAGAGAGGAACTTGTCGAGGTTGACCTCGAGCGTCGAGAGAATGCCGTCGGCCCAGTCCTCCATCTCGAGACGCGTCTCGCGCGCCTGGCGGCGTGCGTCATCGACGATGTCCTGTGCCTGGTGCTCGGCGATCTTCACGATCTCCGTCTGGGACGCCTCGCGCACTGCCTGCTCGCGTGCCTCTGCGAGCAGCCGGTCGACCTCGCGCTTCGCCTCGGCGAGCATCTCTTGCCGCTCCTTGACGATCCAGCGCGCCTGCTTGATCTCTTCCGGGATCGTGGCGCGCATCTGATCGAGGATGTCGTAGATCTCCTCGCGGTCGATTCGCACCTGGTCGGTGAGAGGGACGGCCTTCGCGTTGTGCACGAGGTCGTCGAGCTTGTCGATGAGTACGAGGACGTCCATGGGCCAAGTCTAGCCTCGGAGACTTCGCCGAACGCCGGAGAGGTCCTTCACGGCTCAGGTGTGCGCGGACACGAGGCAACTGTCGGCCTCGAAGAACGGGACGCGCGTCAGGCGCGGAGCCGGTCCAGCAGCCAGAGATGGATCTCCGGCGTACGGCGCTCGAGGATCGTGATGTGCCCGTCTTCCTCGCTGATGTGGGCCTCGACGCCCGGGATCCGCTCCGCCAGCCAGCGGCCGTGGTCGGGCGGGACCATCAGATCCTGTACGCCCTGCCAGAGCAGCACGGGCGAGCGGATGTCGGCCAGCTCGAACCCCCAGGGCTTCGTGAACGCGAGGTCGTCGTCGCGCCAGCCGGCGACGCCCGGCCGGAGCGCCCACGCAGTTGAGGCATGGATGTACTCCGCGAGCGCACCGGTGACGACCTCGCGATCGACCGGTGAGAGGAGCGTCGACAGCACCTCGCGGATCTCCTCCGCGCTCGCTGCAAGCAGATCTGCTGCGTCCTTCTCGAGGTGCGGCTCGAGCACGTCAGGCCCTTCGAGCGCTGCGGCCCATTCGGCGCGGTTCTGCTCGCCCTGCCCCTGCAGCCAGTCGAGCCCTTCGGCCTGCCACGGCGCCGGCGAGGCCATCGCGCAGACGGCGACGCAGCGGTCCGGCAAGAACGCGCCCAGTGCAAGCGAGTGCGGCCCGCCGCCGGAGCCACCCATGCTGGCGAAGCGGTCGATCTCGAGATGATCGAGCACGTCCGCGATGTCTCCCGCGACGTCGGCGACGCCGCGGCCGGGATTCGGCGACGACCCGCCGTATCCGGCGCGGTCGTAGCCGATCAGGCGAAGACCTTTCTCCTTCGCGTCCGCGACCTCCGGTCCATACAGCAGCCCACTTCCGGGAGTCCCGTGATGCACGACGAGAGGCTCCCCGTTGGGGTCGCCCTCGTCGTAGACGTGCAGCGTCCGCCCGTCGCGAAGCGTGACGTCGAGCTCGCTCACTCTCCCGGGTTCTCCGGCGTTCCGGGACGACCGTCGGGGAAGAGCTCCTTGAACCGCTTCGCCACAGGTGCCGGCACGAGCGCCGACACGTCGCCGCCGAATGCTGCTACCTCCTTCACGCCGCTCGACGAGACGAAGCTCACCTGGGGGCTCGACATGACGTACATCGTCTCGACGTCGGGCGCCAGATGACGGTTGAGCTGGTTCATCTGGAACTCCCACTCGAAGTCCGACATCACGCGCAGGCCCTTCACGATCGCCTTCGCATCCCAGCGGCGGGCGAAGTCCACGACGAGCTCGCGGAAGACGTCGATCTCCACGTTCGGAAGGTGCGCGAGCGCATCGCGGAGAAAGTCGACGCGCTCCTCGATCTCGAACATCGGCTGCTTATGGTGCGGCGAACCGACGACTCCGACGACGACCCGGTCGAAGATGTGCGACGCACGGGCGATCACGTCGAGGTGACCGTTCGTCACCGGGTCGTACGAGCCGGGACAGATCGCCGTGATCACGATGCCTCGTAGACCGTCACGCGCGCCTGTCCGTACTTGCGGCTCGTCCGTTGCGGGAGCGGCAGCTCGGGCTCGACGCGCGCACCGGTCTCGACGACCAGCACGCCGTCGTCGGCGAGCACGGCCGGAAGGTAACGCGCGAGTTGGGGTTGGAGGTCGAGATACATGTCGTAGGGCGGGTCTACGAGCACGAGATCGTACTTCCTCCCGGCTCCCGCCTCCTGCGCAAGCACCGTGACCGCATCCCGTCGCAGGACGGTGCCGCTCAGCCCGAGCTTGTCGAGGTTGCCCTCGATGGCACGGACCGCGTCACCGTCGTGCTCGACGAAGACTGCGCGTTCCGCCCCGCGCGAGAGCGCTTCGAGCCCGAGCGCGCCTGATCCCGCATAGAGGTCGAGCACCGACGCACCGTCGATCGGGCCGAGGATGTTGAAGACGTTCTCGCGTACGCGGTCGGAGGTCGGTCGCGTGTCGTGGCCGCGCGGCGCATGAATCGTGTGGCCCTTCTTCGCGCCGGCGATGATCCTCATCGCTGCGGAGCTTAGAAGCTCTAACTGAATGACCACGCGCTGACGGGGTGCGATGGGTGCGTGCGATGCAAGGACGCCGGGAGGGTCGATAGTGGTTTTCTATCGACCCGACTGAGGACGCCGCAGCGCGCGTGCACAGCGCGGCCCGGCAGCCCGTGCTTGTTCTGTTAGAGCTTCTTAGAGGCGTGCGAGGCAGGCGTCGTGCGACGCCCCGCCGATCCGCACGCGCGTGCGGAGCTCGCCGGCGGCGTCGAGCACGCAGAGCGTGCCGGCATTGATCGACGGAGTGAGCACCCGACCCGCCGCGGACTGCACGTTGTACGAGCCGACGGGGATCGCCGTCGTGTGGA
Organism: Actinomycetes bacterium; assembly: GCA_025964535.1. GTDB lineage: Bacteria > Actinomycetota > Thermoleophilia > Gaiellales > Gaiellaceae > Palsa-739. The sequence continues at coordinate 5,991 of JAOPYX010000051.1, forward strand.
GCAGGCGCGCACTCGGCTCGTCGTAGACCCGCAGCGTTCCGGCGGCACCGCTCGTCACGTACGCACGCCCGCCGTGGAACGTCACGTGTTGAGGACAGGCATCGACGGACAGGCGGTGCAGCAGTGAGCCGCGGCTGTCGTAGACGGCGATCGTGCTTGCCTCGCCGGCGGTGACCCAGACGCGCCGGCCGCCGGGAGCGAAGCCGACGTCGTGCGCGAGAAACGGCGGTCGAACCCGCCCGCGCAGGTGCGGACGCAGCGGATCGGAGACGTCGACGACGGCGAGCTCGCTCGAGGCCGTACCGAGCCCGACCCAGAGCGTGTGCCCATCCGGCGAGAGCGAGAGATGTCGCGGCCA
>JAOPYX010000052.1 GCA_025964535.1 Actinomycetes bacterium
GCCGGCCTGGGCGAACGGCGGCCATCCCACGAACTGGCTGCCGAGCAGCGGCTTCGGCGACTTCGCCTACGCAGCATCGAAGCGCTTCCCGTGGGTGCACATGTGGACGATCTGGAACGAGCCGAACGGCGGGACGTTCGCAGTGCCGGCGTCGCCCGCCGCATACGTGCGGGAGCTGCTCAACCCGGCCTACGCATCGCTTCATGCAGCGAGCTCTGCGAACGTCGTCGCGGGCGGCGTCACCTCTCCCCGGCAGACGCCGTCGGGAATGTCGCCGCTCGCGTTCATGCGCGGCATGCAGCTGGCCCACGCGCGGCTCGACGCATACGCGCAGAACCCGTACCCGGTGTCGCCCGACGAGACGCCCTTCCACACGTCGTGCTCGGGGTGCTCCGTGATGACGATGGCGAACCTGCCGGCGATCCGCGCCGACGTGACGAAGTACTTTGGTGCCGCGACCCCGTTGTGGCTGACGGAGTACGGCTACCAGACGAACCCTCCCGACAGCCTGCTCGGTGTCTCCTATGCGTTGCAGGCGCAGTACATCGGCGAGGCATCGCTGCGAGTCTGGCAGCAGGCCGGAGTGACGATGCTGATCCACTTCCTCGTCCGCGACGAGCCGAGCCTCGGCGGCTGGCAGAGCGGCCTCTTCAGCGTGGGCGGAACGGCGAAGCCCGCGTATCACGCGTTCGCGTTGCCGCTCGCCCAGGTGTCGCGCTCCGGGACGCGCGTGGTCCTGTGGGGTCAGGTCAGGCCGGGGTCGGGCGTCCGGACGTATGTCATCCAGGTCGCTACCGCAGGTCACTGGCGCGCGGTCGGCGGCACCGCGCGCACCGATGCCCGCGGGACGTTCTCGCGGGCGGTCACGCTCCCGCACGGTGCCCAGGTACGGCTGTGGTCTGCGACGGCCGGGTACGCAAGCCCGCCGCTGACGGTCTCGTAGAGACTGCGCTCGTGGATCTCGCGCTTCGCACGGTTCATCTCCTGGCGGCCATCGTCTGGGTCGGTGGAACCGTCGCGCTCGTCTTCGTCGCCGTGCCACCCGTGCAGCGGCTCCAGGGGCCCGATCGTGCAGCCCTGCTGCGTGAGTTCGGCCGCCGCTGGCGGCCGATCGGGTGGAGCGCGTTCGGCGTCGCTGTGGTGACCGGGCTCGTGCTTGCGCAGCGCGCACACGCCTTCAACGGCGCGCCCCGCGACTTCGACTGGGTGCTCGCCGCCAAGGGCCTGCTCGTCGGGCTGCTCGCCGCCGGCTCGTACCTGCACGACTTCGTCCTCGGCCCGGGCCTTGCGCGCCAGGTGCGCGAAGGGCAGCTGCAATCGCTGCGGACGCTGCTCGTCGGCATCGGCCGCGGAAACCTCCTGCTGACCGTCACGATCCCGATCCTCGGCGCCGTGCTCGGCGACCTGCTCGACTCGTAGGTCGTTCAGCCGTTTTACCGCGCCCGGCGCGAGCAGAACGTGCTTCTCGTGCGGACGCTCAGTGACGCTGATCTCGCGGTGCTCATCGCCGCCCGCCGCGCGCGACTCCGCCGTCGCAAGGGCGGCGGAGGCAAGCGTCTCGTGCTCGGCGCCGCGCTGGCGATCTCGCTGATCGTCGCCGGCACGGTCGCCGGTGGGGCGTTCACGGGCCGTGCGCTGCTCTTCGGCTCGTGCCGTCTCGATGCGCTGCGTCCGATCTCGCTCGGCGAGAACTCGTTCCTGTATGCGCGAGACGGCTCCCTCCTCGGGGTGGTGCCGTCGAGGACGAATCGTCAGCCGCTGCAGCTCGGGCGCATGTCTCCATGGCTGCCGAAGGCGACGGTCGCGATCGAGGATCGGCGCTTCTGGCGCCACGGTGCGCTCGACTATCAGGGCATCGCCCGCGCGGTCTACGCCGACGTCAACGCCGGCAGGATCGTCGAAGGCGGCTCGACGATCACGCAGGAGCTCGTCCGCAACCTCTACATCGGCAACTCGGACCGGACGTTCGGACGCAAGATCAAGGAGGCATGCCTGGCCGAGAAGCTCGCGCAGACGTTGACGAAGAAGCAGATCCTCGCTGCGTATCTCAACGAGGTCTTCTACGGGCGGCACGCCTTCGGCGCGGAGGCCGGCGCGCAGACGTTCTTCTCGGCCGGCGCTCGCTCGCTGACGCTGCCGCAGGCAGCGCTGCTCGCGGGTCTACCGCAGGCTCCCTCGGTCTACGACCCGGTCCATCATCCCAACGCGGCCGTGCGCAGACGCAACGACGTGCTCCGCGCGCTGCTCCTGAACGGGGACATCTCGCAACTGCAGTTCTCCGAGGCGGTTGCGTCGCCGCTCGGCCTCAAGCTGGGCCGGTTGTACAGCTCGATGCTGCATCCCAACTTCTTCGGGTGGGCGCAGCAGCAGCTCGTCGCGCGGTACGGCGCGCGGCGCGTCGAGGCGGGTGGGCTCCAGGTGAAGACGACGCTCGACCCGCGCATGCAGTACGCCGCGCGCACAGCGGTCGGCAGCGTCATGAAGGACAAGCGCGATCCCGGTATCGCGCTCGTCGCCATCGATCCGCAGACCGGGGCCGTCAAGGCGATGATCAGCTACGTGCCCGACGGCCGGAAGCTGCAGTTCAACCTCGCGACGCAGGGCCATCGTCAGGCGGGCAGCTCCTTCAAGCCCTTCGTGCTCGCGACCGCGATCGATCAGGGCGCGTCCGTGTACTCGGGCTTCTCCGGTCCGTCGTCGCTGACGATCACCGATCCGTTGTGCGCGACGAACGGCGTTCCGTGGGACGTGCACAACTACGCAGACGAGAGCGGCGGCTACATGAACCTGCTCGACGCCACGGCGCACTCGGTGAACACCATCTTCGCGCAGCTCGTCGACAAGGTCGGGCCGCGCAACGTGGTGCCGGTCGCGCGGCGCATGGGCATCACCTCCAAGCTCCAGCCGGTTTGCTCGATCGTGCTCGGGACTCAGGCGGTGACCCCGCTCGAGATGACGACCGCGTACGCGACGCTCGCCGCGCGAGGCATCCATCACGCGCCGCAGGCGTTCGAGCTCGTGCGAGGGCCGGGCGGGGCCACGCTCGGGAAGCTCCAGAACGCCGGCGACCGCGCGCTGCCGACGAACGTCGCCGACCTCGTGACGTACGCGCTTCAGGGTGTCGTGCAGCGTGGCACGGGCACCGCTGCCGGCTTCGGCCGGCCGGCGGCCGGCAAGACCGGCACGGCGGAGAGCTTCCAGGATGCATGGTTCTGCGGCTACGTGCCGCAGCTCGCGGCATGCGTGTGGATCGGCTACCCGAAGGCCGAGATCCCGCTCTACGGGGTCGAGGGCTACTCGGCTGTGTTCGGCGGCTCGCTGCCGGCGGAGATCTGGCGCCGCTTCATGTCCGCGGCGGTCGCGCAGCTCCCCGTTCGCGACTTTGCCTATCCGGTGTTCACGGGCCATACGATCGGCGCGCCGCCGGCGTACTACAGCGCGCCGGCGACGACGACCGATACGACGCCGACGAAGACGACACCGGCGCCGCCCGTGCGCCAGACGACGCCTTCCACGCCGAAGGCGCCGACGCCACAGCCGACTCCTGCTCCCACGCCGACGCCGGCGCCGGCACCGCCGCAGCCCCAGCAGCCTCTGCCTCCGGCGGAGCCGTCGCCCTCGCCACCGGCGAACGGGCCCTAACGCCCCGTGCAGCTACCGCTCAACCGCATCGACGACGCCGTCGGTGACAGGATCGAGCGCGCGATCTGCGCTCACCACCGGCGTCGTCTCGCGCGCGGCGGCCACGGCCGCGCGCTCGATCCTCCTGCCGGCGGCTGGGCCGATACAGCCTCGTACGCGCCGGTGGACGGGAGCCGGGTCGAGCTTCTCGTCGACGGCGCAGCCGCGTTGCCCCGCATGGCCGAGGAGATCGCAGCGGCAAAGCGGCACGTCCACGTCGCCGGCTGGTTCTTCACGCCGGAGTTCCGCATGGGCCGCGGCGGCCCGACGTTGCGCGAGCTTCTCGCCGATGCGGCCGAGCACGTCGACGTGCGCATGCTTGCGTGGGCCGGCGCTCCCCTGCCGCTCTTCCATCCCGACCGCCGCGAGGTCCGGCGGATGCGCGACCGCCTGATCGACGGAACCCGCATCTCGATGGCGCTCGACGCCAAGGAGCGCCCGATGCACTGCCATCACGAGAAGCTCGTGATCGTCGACGACGAGGTTGCTTTCGTCGGAGGCATCGATCTGACGTCGTTCGAAGGACAGCGCCTCGACCACAGCGAGCATCCTCCGCGCGACGAGCCCGGCTGGCACGACGCGTGCTTTCGGCTCGAAGGCCCGATCGTCGCCGACGTCGCGGCGCACTTCGTCCTTCGCTGGCGTGAGCTCTCGACGGACGCGCCGCCGCCCGCGCGCCGCCCCGCGCCGGTCGACGGTGGCGTGCAGGCGCAGCTCGTGCGGACGGTTCCCGAGCACATCTACGGCGGGCTGGCTGGAGGTGAGTTCTCGATCGCGGAGAGCTACGTGCGGGCGCTGCGCTCGGCAGAGCAGTTCGTCTACCTCGAGAGCCAGTTCCTCTGGTCGCCCGAGCTCGTCTCGGTCCTCCGTCGCAAGCTGGCTGAGCCGCCGCGCGACGATTTCCGGGTCGTCGTCCTGCTGCCCGCCCACCCGAACAACGGCAGCGACGACACTCGCGGCCAGCTCGGCGTGCTCGTCGATGCTGCGAAGCGCGGAGGAGACGAGTCGCGCTTCCTGGCCTGCACGCTCTACCAGTCCGGGCCGGGCGGCAACCCCGTGTACGTGCACGCGAAGGTCGGGATCGTCGACGACCGGTGGCTCACCGTCGGTTCGGCGAACCTCAATGAGCATTCGTTCTTCAACGACACGGAAGTGAACGTCGTCGTGTGTGACGGGCAGCTCGCACGTGATGCGAGGCTCCGGCTGTGGTCGGAGCACCTCGAGCTGCCTGTCGAGCAGCTCGACGGCGATCCGGCGCGCGTGATCGACGAGCTGTGGCGCCCGCTCGCCGAGCAGAACGCCGAGCACCGCCGGCTGCACGGCTTCACGCCGCACCGGCTCGTGATGCTCCCGCACGTGTCGCGTAGGACGCAGGCCCTGTGGGGCCCGCTGAACGGCCTGCTCGTCGACGGCTGAGCGTTTTCTTCGGGACCTGGTTCGAACGAGGTCCCAGGGGTGCGGTTGCGCCCGAGCCGCGAGCAGCCTCGACCTATGTCTCAATGCCGGCGGAAGTGTGACGTCCGCCGGCCGACGCCTCAACCCATGCGGGATAGCGCATCGGACTCGTCCCGAGGCGACGGCGCCGACCCCCAGAGCTGGGACCTGGTTCGAACCAGGTCCCAGATCTGGCGGAGGGAGTCGATGCGCGGTGGTACGAGCGAGGTTCGGGACGGGCCTAGATCTGCCAGAGGCCGTCGGCGATCACGGGGACGCGCTTGCCCTGCGCCGTGATGCCGGTCGCTTCGAAATCCGGGCCGCCGATCATCACGTCCAGATGGACGGTCGCTCGGTTGAGACCGACGGCGCGCGCGCCCGTCCGCGTCCCGCCGAAGCCCGCGCCGAACGCGATGTGCGCCGCGGCGTTCTCGTCGAGCAGCGTCTCGAAATAGGTTCGTCCGCTCTGGCCGATGCGCGAGGTCGCATCGACGAGCGCGACCTCCCCGAGCCTGCGGCCGTTGCCCTTCGGATCGCTGTCGATATAGGCGGCGACAAAGTCACGGTCCTTCTTGTTGCTTGCGTCGAGGCGAACGAGCTTCCCGCCTCGGAACTCTCCACGGAGTCCCTCGATCAGCCGGCCCTGGAACGACAGCGGGAACGTGCACGCGAACGTGCCTTCGGTCCCTGCTGCATGAGGGCTGGTGAATGACTCCTCGGTCGGCATGTTGGGTGCGATCTTCACGCCGAACGGCGTCTCGACCTGGCCGCCGAGCCAGCGCGACTCCGGTGCGAGGCGCACGTCGAGCGCGGTTCCCGGCCCGCGCAGCTCGAGCGCGGCCAGCTCGAGCCGAGTGAGCCTCGCGGAGCGCCG
>JAOPYX010000080.1 GCA_025964535.1 Actinomycetes bacterium
ATCCCGAGCGAGCTCTACGTGTATCCGCACGGCTCACACGGCTGGCCCTCGACGCAGGGGACCCTGGGTATCCAGCACGCCGCGGCGTTCCTGCGTCGATTCCTCCGCTGACGGACCGGACTGCGACGTGGCCGACACGGCATGTGACCGAGGTATGCGAGGACCGGAGTCGCACCACGCGCAACGGCGTGGCGTGCGTCGGCGACGATCTGGTGAACGAGTAGAAACGAACTGGATCGATTCGCCCCTCGGACGACGGTCGCGGACGTAGGATCGCCCCGATGCCCGACCGCTCGTACTTCGATCTGTTTGCGCGCGCCGACCAGGATGCCGTGTCGTACGTCAAGGGGACCACGGTGTTCGACGCGGGTGCCGCAGGGGACTGCTTCTTCGTCGTGCGGAGCGGCGAGGTCAGGCTTCACGCCGGGGATCAGGACGTCGAGACGGTGACGCGCGGCGGGATCTTCGGCGAGATGGCGCTGGTCGACGGTTCGACGCGGAGCCTGTCGGCGACGGCCGCGAGCGACTGCGATCTCATTCGCATCGACGAGTCGCGCTTCCACTACCTCCTGCACGAGGCGCCGTACTTCGCCCAGGAGTCATGCGCGTGATGGCGAACCGGTTGCGCGCGAACACACAGCACCTCGGCTGACGATCCGCATGAGGGATCGTTTTGGCGGTCCAGCAAACGGTTAGGGAAGAAGGGTGCGGCTCTTCCGGCGAGTACAACACCGTTGATGGATCGTTGGAAGCCGGCCGCGGGTTTCGTGGTCACAGGGTGAAGGCGCACGCGTGTCTCGCGGTTCCCGTGGCGCTCACGGCGTTGTCGCTGACTCCGCGTGCGGCCGCGTACAGCTGGCCCGTGAAGCCGTTCCACAAGCAGCACCCGATTCGCGCGACATTCGGCGATCCGCGCTACCACCTGGATGCCGAAGGTCAGTTGTCGGCCTTTCATTTCGGCGTCGACATCGTTGCTCGTGACGGCACACCGGTCTACGCAGTCGAGCCGGGCGTGGTGGTCCGCCGCCACGCCACGTCGGTCACCGTCGGTCGCGCGTCCGGGCGCCGGTTCGGGTACTGGCATGTTCGGCCGGTCGTACGAAGCGGGGCGTACGTTCGGTTGCACCAGCTGATCGGCTACGTCCTCCGAGGGTGGGGTCACGTGCATTTCGCGGAGAGCATGAGGGGCGCCTATCGCAACCCGCTTCGCCGAGGCGCACTCGCCCCGTTCAACGATCACACCGTGCCCTCCATTGCATCGGTGGAAGTCCTGACGGTCGACGGCTCCGTGGCCGACAACGGTCACATCGCCGGGGCGATCGACATCAGGGCCGACGTCTACGACACGCCCCCACTGACGCCGCCGCCGCCCTGGGACGTCGCTCGGGTCGCACCCGCCGCGGTCGGTTGGGACCTGACCGACAGCGCGGGGAGGGTCGTTCAATCGAGCCTCTCCGTGAGCTTGAACTTCGCGCTTCCATCCAACCTCGAGTACGGCTGGATGTATGCGCCGGGCAGCTACCAGAACAAGCCGCACCGTCCGGGCCACTACGTCTACTGGCTCGCGCATGCATTCGACACGACGGCCTTCTCCGACGGCACGTACAGCCTCGAGGTATTCGCCTCGGATACGCGCGACAACGTCGGCAGGGCGAAAGTCGACCTGACGTTCGCGAACGGCGCTCTCCAGCGGTCGACCGCACGCGGAAGTCCGCCGGCACGGTCCACCGGAGGTAGTAGTTAGTACAGCTCGACGTCGATGCTGCGCCCGTCGGCTTACGCGGCGAGCTTGCCGCCGCCGGCGTGGTGGCTGACGACGTGGGCGAGTCTCCACTGCAGCTCGCCGATCTCGCGCCGCCGTCGCCGGAGCTCGCTTCGGTCGGTGCGAGCTCGCTCGAGGCGGTGGAGCTCGGCGACGCGCGCGCGGATCTGCTCGAGCATCCGTTCGGCTCGGTGCTGCTCGGCAAGCGAGCTCATCAGGCAGCCTCTTCCAGTGCGGGCGCCGGCGGTATCACCGGCTCGATCGCAAGCCTCGGGAGCCGACGGTCGAGCCAGCTCGGGAAGGCCCAGGTGCGGCGGCCGAACAACTCGAGCACCGCGGGCATCAGGATGCTGCGAATGACGATCGCGTCGAGGAAGACTGCGGTCGCCATCGCGATCCCGAAGAGCTTGAGCACGCGGTCGTCGCCCGCGGCGAAGGAGGCGAAGACGACGACCATCACCGCGGCCGCGGCGGTGATGACCCGGCCGGTGTTGGCGAGCCCTTCGCGCACGGCCGCGCTCGCGTCGCCGCGGTGCTGCCACTCCTCGTGGATGCGGGAGACGAGGAAGACCTCGTAGTCCATCGAGAGGCCGAACACGATCGCGAACACCATCACGGGGATGAAGGCGTCGATCGGCCCGGGCTGGACGCCGATCAAGCCGGCGAGCCAGCCACGCTCGAAGATCGCCTGCACGACGCCGAGGGCTGCGGCGATCGAGAGCAGGTTCATGAGCGCCGCCTGCACCGGGATCAACAGCGAGCGGAACACGACGAGCAGAAGGAGCGCCGAGAGCAGGACGACCAGCCCGATGAAGAGCGGCAGCTTGCCGGAGAGAACGTGCGCGAAGTCGACCTGCGTCGCGGTTGCGCCGCCGACGTAGACCGTCACCCCGGTCGCCTTTGCGAGCGGCGGCAGGACCGTGCCGCGGAGGCGCTTCACGAGGTTCGTCGTCTGAGCGCTCTGCGGTGACGTCGTCGGGTAGACCGAGATCGCGGCGGTGTCACGGCCGGGGTTGAGGCGCGCCGAGGCGACCGAGGCGATGCCGGGCGTGTGCCGAAGCGCCGTCGTCAGCCGTGCGAGGCCGGCAGTCTCGCCGGCGCTCGGCAGATGGACGGCGAGCAGCAGCGGGCCGTTGAAGCCGCTGCCGAAGCCGGCGGCGAGGAGGTCGTACGCATGTCGTGTCGTCTGCTTGGCGGGATCGTTCCCGGAGTCGCTCGAGCCGAGCCGTAGGCCGAGCGCCGGCGCGGCCAGTGCGAGCAGCAGCACGGTCGACGCGACTGCGGCCAACGCAGGGCGGCGCTGGATGAGCCCGACCCAGCGGAGCCAGAAGCCCGCGCGCGGCTCCCGTGTGCGGGAGCGGGAGCGGCGGCTGCGGCCGACGCGCTTGCCGGTGAACATCAGCAACGCGGGGAGCAGCGTGAGCGAGGCGGCGAGCACGAGCAGCACCCCGAGCGACGCGGCGATCGCGACGCCGTAGAGGAAGCTGACGCCGAGCGCGAACATGCCGAGCAGCGCGATCACGACGGTGGCGCCTGCGAAGAGGATTGCGCGGCCGGCCGTGTTCATGGCGAGCTCGACGGCGGCCTTCACGTCGCCGCCGTTCTCGCGGTAGGCGTCCCGGTAACGCGTGACGATGAACAGGGCGTAGTCGATGCCGACGCCGAGGCCGATCATCAGCGCCAGCTCGGAGGAGAAGTCGACCATGTCGACGAGGTGGCTGCCGAGCCCGATCACGCCGAGGCCGGCTCCAAGCCCGAACAGCGCCGTTACGATCGGCAGGCCCATTGCGAGCATCGACCCGAAGCTGATCAGCAGCACGAGCACCGCGGCGATGAGGCCTACCCCGGTTGCGAAGCCGAGGCTCGTCTGCTGCGCCTGCTTGATCGCCTGGCCGCCAAGCTCCACCTGCAGCGTGGACGATCGTACGGACTCGGCGGTGGCGATCACGCGGTCGATCGCCGGCTTCGGCAGGTCGTTCGCGCGCTGGTCGAACTCGACCGTTGCAAAGCCGATCGTGCCGGTCTTCGAGACGGCCTTCGCGCCCGCGTCATAGGGGCTCACGACCCCGGCGACGTGCGGGAGCCGGCCGATGCGGACGAGCATCGGCGCAATCGCCGCCCGCACCGACGCATCGGTGAGCTTGCCGGCCCGCGTCCGGAAGACGATCTGGTCGGCATCGCCGGCCTGCGCCGGGAAGCGGCCCTGGAGCAGGTCGACTGCGCGCTGCGAGTCGGTGTTCGGGAGCGAGAAGTTGTTGGCGCTCCGCTTACCGACCGCCTGAGAGAGAGCGAGGACCCCGACGGTGAGGACGATCCAGGAGAACACGACGATCCGGCGATGTGCGATCGTCCAGCGAGTCAGCTTCAGCATCGGGGAGCTCCAATCCGGGCGGGAATTTTCACGCTTCGCAAATTTGCACGAGGTGCAGAGACTAGCGTAAGGCTGCGCGTAACGCAAATATGCGTGGAGGGCAAGATTTCTGCATATACTGAGCACCGATGAGCACGCAACCTGGTCTACGCGAGCGAAAGAAGCAGCGGACACGCGAGACGATCGCCCGCGCGGCGCGCGAGCTCTTCGCCGAGCGCGGCTACCACGCCACGACCTTGCCGGACATCGCGGAGGCGGCCGACGTGTCGACGCGAACGATCTTCGCGTACTTCCCGAGCAAGGAAGACATCCTCTTCAGCGACTTCCCGCTGATGAAGGCGACGCTCGCGCAGGCGCTGGCGGAGCGACCGGCCGGCAAGGAAGCGCTCGAGACGGTGCGCGAGTTCATCCTCGCGTCGCACGGCATGGAAAAGAGCGAGCTCGACGAGCAGCTCAGTCATTGCGTGGCGAGCGACGAGACGTTGCGCAGCCATCTGCGCGCCAGGCTCGGTCAGCTCGAGGAATTGATCGCGGCAGCGATCGCGAAGGACATCGGCGCTCCTGAAGACGACCTTCGTCCGCACCTGGTCGCCGCCTCCCTCACGGCCGCCTTCGTCGTCTTGACCCAGCGAAGCGGCTCGGGCGCAAAACCGCAGACGCCCCGGGACGTTGCCGCGGCGATCGACCCGGTGATCACCTTCCTGCGCGGCGGCCTCGACGCGCTCAAGGAGCCCCGCTAGGGCTTCTGAATTCCGCGTCGCCGTGCGAACATATGTTCGTGACCGGCGCAGCGACGATTCTCCATGCTGACCTCGATGCGTTCTACGCGTCGGTCGAGCAACGAGACGACCCGCGACTCCGCGGACGGCCGGTGATCGTCGGCGCGGGCGTCGTGCTCGCTGCGAGCTACGAGGCGAAGGCCTTCGGCGTGCGCACCGCGATGGGCGGCGCGCAGGCCCGGCGGCTCTGCCCGGGCGCCGTCGTCGTGCCGCCGCGCATGTCCGCGTATGCGGAGGCGAGCAAGGCGGTCTTTCGCGTCTTCGACGACGCCTCGCCGCTCGTCGAAGGGTTGTCGATCGACGAAGCGTTCCTCGACGTGCGCGGGCTCGAGCACATCTCTGGCACTCCGGCCGAGATCGCTGCGCGATTGCGACACGACGTGCGCGAGCGCGTCGGCCTGCCGATCACGGTGGGTGTCGCGAGGACGAAGTTCCTCGCCAAGGTGGCGAGCGGCGTCGCGAAGCCCGACGGCCTGCTCGTCGTCCCTCCCGACGGCGAGCTCGCGTTTCTCCACCCGTTGCCGGTGGAGCGCCTTTGGGGCGTCGGGCCGGCGACGGCGAGGAAGCTTCACGAACTGCGGATCTCGACCGTCGGCGAGGTGGCCCGCCTGCCGGAGGCAATGCTCGTCGCGTTTCTCGGCCGGGCCTCGGGCCGTCATCTCCACGCGCTCGCGCACAACTGTGATCCGCGGCCCGTGGTGGTCGGTCGTCGCAGGCGCTCGATCGGCTCGCAGTGCGCGCTCGGCCGCCACACGCGGAGAACGCCCGAGGCCGTCGACGCCGTGCTCGTCTCGCTCGTCGATCGTGTCACCCGGCGGATGCGTCTCGCCGGGCGCGTCGGCCGCACGGTCGTGCTGCGCTTGCGCTTCGGCGATTTCTCGCGGGCGACGCGATCGCACACATTGGCCCGGCCGACGGCGCACACGGAGACGATTCTGCTCACCGCTCGCTGGCTGCTGGCGGGCGCGATTCCGGAGATCGAACGCCGGGGACTGACGCTCGTCGGCGTCGCGGTAGCCGGCCTGGAAGACGACAGCGCGCTTCAGCTCGTGCTGCCGCTCGATCGCTTCAGCGGCACTGCCCTCGATGTCGCGCTCGACGAAGTGCGCCGGCGATTCGGATCGACGGCAGTGACGCGTGCAGTGCTGCTCGGCCGCGAGCAGGGATTCACGGTGCCGCTCCTCCCCGATTGATCGACGTGGGATTGATTCGGCGTGGCAGCATCACTCCGATGAAGACGCTCGAGATCGACACGCCGTTCGGGACAGCGAACGCGCACGTGAACGGCGCAGACGAGCCGCGGGCCGCGCTCGTGCTCGGTCACGGCGCAGGTGGCGGCGTGCAGGCGAAAGACCTTGTCGCCGTCGCGGGAGTCGCGCACTCGGCGGGCCTGAGCGTCGTGCTCGTCGAGCAGCCCTACCGGGTCGCGGGAAGGCGGGCTCCCGCGCCTGCGCATCAGCTCGATGCGGCGTGGACGGCAGTGGTCGACCACGTGCTCGCCGGCGAGCTGCACGGTGCGCCGCTCGTCGTCGGCGGACGTTCCTCGGGCGCGCGTGTCGCGTGCCGCACTGCGGAGGCCACCGGCGCCGTCGGAGTGCTCTGCCTCGCCTTCCCGCTGCAGCCGCCACGGCGATCCGGCTCCGCGCCCGCGCAGAGCCGTCTCTCCGAGCTCGATGCGGTTACGGTTCCCATGCTCGTCGTGCAAGGAGCGCG
>JAOPYX010000126.1 GCA_025964535.1 Actinomycetes bacterium
GTCGGGGCTACCGGGCCAGCGGGCGTCGGCGTACTGCGGCTGCTGGAAGTTGCCGGCCGCTGCCGTCTGCCCGACGGGACCGGTGTCGGCCGGGCTCGCCGTCCCCTCGGCGAACGGCGAGTTGTCCACGTGCGAGTGGGCCATCGAGTAGTAGTTGTCGACCGCGCCCCTCGTGTAGTTGGGGAACGCCGAGCTTCCGATGATTTCGTGATCGCTCGCGGCGTTCACCGTGCCGTTGATGACGAAGAATGTGTCCCCCGGCGACTGCGGGGTCGTCGACGTGTACGACGGAAGCGTGTCTGTCGTTTGCGTAGGCGTCGTCGTCGACTTCGACGTGCTCTTCGTTGTCGTCGACTTCGACGTGCTCTTCGTCGTCGTTGTCTTGGACGACGCCGCCGATGCCGAGCCGGCGACGAGCACTGCTGCCGTCACCCCGAGCGAGAACATCACCAGCGTCATCGCGACGGCCGCCGCCGCGTTGCGTCGAGGAGGAGGCTTCTTCACGGCGCACCTCCGTTGCCATTCCCGTTCCCCTGGCGCGCCGGGCTCTCGAGCGCTTCCCGGAGCAGGTCGAGCAGGACTTCGGTCGCTGCGCGGCCTTCATGCGCTGCCCTGTCCTCGATCGTCTGCAGAAGGCCGTCGGCGTGAAGGGGCAGATCGGCGGTGTCGTCGAAGCGAAGCTCCGTCGCGCCGTTCACGTCAGCTGCGTCGATCCCGCCCTCGCCCAGGTAGCTGCCCTTGACGAACGCCTCGTCCTGGGCCAGCTCGGCGGCCTTGCCGTTGAAGGCCACCTCACCCTTCTCGAGCACGTACGCCCGTGATGCGACGGCGAGTGCGTGGGTGACGAACTGCTCGACGATCAGGACGGACACGCCCTGTTCGGGGAGCGAGCGGACGATGCCGAAAAGCCCCTGCACGATCGTCGGTGCGAGCCCTTGCGACATCTCGTCGATCATCAGCAGGCGCGGCTTCATGATCAGCCCGCGGGCGATGGCGAGCATCTGCTGCTCACCGCCCGACAACGTCCCCGCGAGCTGCGTGCGGCGCTCGTGCAGGCGCTCGAAGATCGCGTACATGTCGGCCACCCGCGCGTCGACCTCGGCCCGGCGGATCCCGGCCATCGCGCACGCGAGGCGCAGCGTCTCGTCCACCCTGAGGTTGGGGAAGATCCCCCGTCCCTGTGGGACGTGGACGATGCCACCGCGCGCGATCGCGTTCGCCGGCCTTCCTTTCAGCGACGTACCGTCGAGGCGGACCTCGCCCGCCATCAGCGGCAGCATCCCCGACAGGGCGCGCAGCGTCGTCGTCTTGCCGGCCCCGTTCGGGCCGAGCAGCGCGACGATCTCGCCTTCCTTGACCTCGAGGTCGACGTTGAACACGACCGGGAGGCGTCCGTATCCGGTGCGGATGCCGTGGGCTTCGAGCAGCGTTCCGCTCATGCCGCAGCCGCCTCGCCGAGATACGCCCGCACCACGCCCGGGTCGTCGCGGATCTGCTCCGGAGGACCCTCTGCGATGATCTGCCCGTTGTCGAGCACGTAGATGCGATTGCAGATGCGCATGATCAGCGCCATGTCGTGGTCGACAACGAGCATGGTGACCTTGAAGCGAGCCCGCACCGACGCGAGCAGCCGAGCCAGGTCGGCCGTCTCCCGTGCGTCGAGGCCGGATCCCGGCTCGTCCAGGAGCAGCAGGCGGGGCTCGAGACACAGCGCGCGTCCGATCTCGAGACGCCGCTGGAGACCGACCGCCAGGTCGCCGGCCGGCGCATCGGCGTACGCCCCGAGCTCGAGGAAGTGCAGGATCGCCCGCGCCTTCTCCTGCGCCTTGCGCTCGTCGAAGACGGTCGTCGGCAGTCGCAGGAGATCGCCGATCAGGCCATGCTTCGAGGAGGCGTCCAGCGGGAGCACGAGGTTGTCGAGTGCGCTGAGCTCGTCGAACAGCTCGAGATTCTGGAACGTGCGCGCGATCTTCAGCCGCGCGCGCTGGTGAGGCTTCAGCGACCTGAGGTCACGGTCGTCGTAGCGGATGCTCCCGCGATAGCCGGGCACGACGCCGGTGATGCAGTTGAACAGCGTCGTCTTGCCGGCGCCGTTGGGCCCGATCAGTCCGAGGATCTCCCCCTGTTGGAGCGTGAAGGACACGCCGGACAGGGCATGGACGCCGCCGAAGCTCATCGAGACTTCGTGGGCCTGCAGGAGCGGAGCCATCAGACCTTCACCATCGTGGGCGCCTCGGTCGCGGCCAGCTCGGGCAGCGCGATGGGCTGACGCGCGTCGGGGAACCGCGGCGCCGGTGGGAACCGCTTGTGGAAGCGCTCCTGCCAGTCCGGAACGACGCCTTGCGGCGTGACGATGACCTGGACGATCAGGATCGACCCGACGATCAGCGGGAACCACAGCGTGGAGAGCGGCGTGTGGGTCAGCAGCTCGGGCCCGAAGATGAGGAAGATCCCGCCGACCGCGGCCGCGCCGATGGAGCGGACACCCACCACGATCGCGATCGCCACCACCGCCAGCGACTGCTGGAACCCGTAGGCCCCCGCGCTCACCGAGCCGATGGCGGGAGCGAGCAGGCCGCCGGCCAGACCGGCGAGCCCGGCCGACACCCCGAACGCCGCAAGCTTCCACGCGGTGACGTTCACGCCGCTCGTCGCGGCTGCGATCTCCGAGTTCCGGATCGCCCGCAGCACGCGGCCGGTCTTCGACCTGCTGAGGTTCCAGACCGCGAGCACGGCGAGAAGGAACACCCCGAGGGTGAACAGATAGAAGGCGTAGGCCCCCGCGAGCGAGATACCGAGGAAGCTCGGGCGTCCCAGGGTCCACGACGAGATGCCTCCCGAGAACGAGTCCCACGTCCCCGGCGCCAGCAGGAACTTGTCGAAGAACAACGCGACCGAGATCGTCAGAATCGCCAAGAACAGACCCGACAACCGCAGCGCCGGGATCCCGACCAGCACCCCGGCCCCGATCGAGAAGACCACACCCAGCAGCAGCGCCGGCCAGAAGCTCCAGCCGTGGCCGCCGACGAGTGAGCCCACGGTGAAGGCGCCGATCGCCGCGAACGAGTACTGGCAGAACGAGACCTGGCCGACGAGTCCGGTCAACACGACGAGCGACAGCACGATCAGCCCGACGATCAGCGAGTACGCCGCGAGCGACTGGTAGTAGCTCGAGAGGAGCAACGGGACCACGATCCCGATCCCGATGCCCATGCAAACGATCACGCGACGGACTGGCGGGTTGTCGGTCGCGGGGACCGGCGCGTACTCCCTCGCCGCCGAGATGCGCTGCACGAGGCGCGCTCCGGGGCGGAAGAGGATCGCCAGCGTCATCAGGACGAGCGCGAACGTCACCGCGTGGCCGGCGCCGGCATTCGACGAGAAGATGCGCGGATAGGTCTCGGCGAGGCCGAGGAACATCGCACCGACCACCGTCCAGGGCAGGCTCGTGAGGCGGCCGATGAGCGCGGCGGTGAACGCGTCGATCACGACGATCGTCAGCGAGATGGGGTCGAAGTTGATGCGCGGCGTGATCAGGACGCCGGCGATCGCCCCCATGGCGGATCCGGCCACCCACGAGACGGCCATGACCCGGTTCACGTTGA
>JAOPYX010000153.1 GCA_025964535.1 Actinomycetes bacterium
TGATGAAGTTCGGCGTCGAGCGTGGGCGCAGCACGAAGAAGGACATCAAGCTCGGCATCTGCGGCGAGCACGGAGGCGATCCGCGGTCGGTCGAGTTCTGTCACCGACTCGGGCTCGACTACGTCAGCTGCTCGCCGTACCGCGTCCCGCTCGCGCGGCTGGCCGCGGCGCAGGCCGTCCTGAAGGACGGAAGCCGCGCCCAGTACGTCGCCGCAGGCGGCTAGCTCCGCTGGCAGCATGACGGCGTGCGTCATCTCGCCGTCGCTCTCGCAGCACTGACCTTCGCCGCACCTGCGGGCTCCGCGCTGAAGCCGGGCGACCGCGCCACGATCGACGTCTCGGTCGCGACGCTCTGGAAGGCGCCGAACCTCGCACGCTCGATCGACCGCCCGGCGCTCACGAACCCGGTCGACCTCGCAGCCTGGAACCGCAACCTCTCGACGACGGAGTCGCGCGTCTGGCTCGACTCGCACGTGCAGACGCAGGCGCTGTACGCGCAGACCGTGACCGTGCTCGCGCGGAGCGGGGGCTGGGCGAGGGTCGCGGTGCGCGACGAGCCCGACCCGCAGGATCCGCACGGCTACCCCGGCTGGCTGCCGGTCTCGCAGCTGCGCACGGGCTATGACGAAGCCGGCCCGAGCCTCACCGTCGTCGCCCGCACCGCTGCGCTGCATCTGACCAGCGGCCGCACAATTCCCCTCAGCTATGGGACGCGGCTGCCCCTCGTGCCGAGCAATACGACAGGCACGACGGTCGTTCGCTCACCGGACGGGGTCGGCACGATCGCCACCGCCTCGCTCGCGCCTTCTCTGCATCCCTCCGGTGCATCGATCGTCGCGCAGGCGAAGCGCTTTCTCGGCCTGCGCTACCTGTGGGGCGGCCTCTCCGCGTGGGGCTTCGACTGCTCGGGGCTCGTCTGGGACGTCTTCCGCATGCACGGCATGACCATTCCGCGCGACGCCGACCCACAGTTCCGGTACGGCACGCCGGTCGCACGCAACGCGCTTCGTCCCGGCGACCTCGTCTTCTACGGGACGCAGAGCTACGTCCATCACGTGGCGATCTACGCCGGCAACGGTTTGATGGTGGAGGCTCCGGACTCGGCGCACAGCGTCCGTGTCGTTCCGTTGCGGCTCTCCGGTTATGCCGGGGCGCGGCGCTACCTCAGCGGGTAGCGAGCTTCGCCTCGATCTCGTTCAACTTGCGCATCACGTCGTCGAGTGAAGGCTTCGGCTTCGGGGTCGCGTTGAACGTTCCCTCGGGCTCGAGCGTCACCTTCTCGGTGTCCTCGAGCTCGAGGCCCTGGCGGCGGAGACCCGCAATGAGCTCCTCGCGCGTGAGCGTGAGTTGGCGAAGCGCTCGCTCGTCGATCCTGCCGCTCTTCACGACGGTGGTCGCGTCACCCTGGAGCACCCTGTCCAAGAGTGGGCTGAGGAACGCACTTCGCACGATCACCTGGTTGAGGGCGATCAGGATCACCGCCCCGAGCAGGCCGCCGAGCAGCGAGTCGTCGGGGCCGATGATCGCGTTCTGCACGACGTTCGAGAGCAGGAGCAGCACCACGAGGTCGAACGAGTTCAGCTGTGCGAGCTGGCGCTTGCCGGCGAGACGCAGGAGGGCGAGGATCGCGGCGTAGACGAGCGCCGTGCGGACGGCCTTCTCCCACGGAGAGATCCCGAGGTGCACGAGGTGGTGGATCACAGCTCACGGTTCGGCGCAGGGGCGCGGCTGCCTCCCTCTTGTGGACGTGCCCGAAAGGTGCGAGGCTCGGAGAGATGAGGGGCCTACTGGCAGTCGCGGCGCTCTGCGCATGCGCCTGTATCGCCGCCGGCGGGGCGGCCGGCGCACGGGCAGGTGCGACGTGCTCGAGCGTCCATCTCAGCTGGGGAACGAGATGCATCGGCGCGGGCCAGTTCTGCAAGCTGAGCGCCGACGCCGAGTACCACCGCTTTGGCTATCACTGCCACACCGGTCATCTCAGCCGGTCGGCGTATCCAGCGGCGCACGCCTCGGGCGCAGGGTGCGAGCCCGGCTACTCGCCGTGCCTGCCGGTGGTCGCGGACTTGAACTGCGGCGACATCGCCGCGTCGCTGAAGCCGATCCGTGTCACCGGGAGCGACCCGTATCGCCTCGACGGCAACGGCGACGGCTGGGGCTGCACGAGCTGACGGCCCGGGGCTAGGCGGCGAGGCCGCGCACGCGCCAGTACGCGACGGCGACGCTCGCCACCGCGACGAAGACGAGCCCGGCGAGGCCGGCCGCGCCGAGCCGCCCGTACGCGGCGTGGCCCTTGCCCCAGCGCGCGAAGGCCAGCGTGGCGAGGATCCCGCCGATGAGCCCACCGACGTGGCCGCCGATCGAGATGTTGCCGCCGGCGCCGTTGTAGGCGAACCCGATCACGAGGTTGATCACGATCAGCGTCATCGCGTTGCCGCCCAGGCGGCCCGTTGCCTGCCACTCGAGGATCAGCATCGCGCCGAGGATCCCGAAGATCGCACCCGACGCACCCACGACCGGCTGCAGGGGAGAGGCGACGAGCGCGCCCGCGGAGCCGGCGAGCCCGGCGACGAGGTAGAGGCCGATGAAGCGCGCGCGGCCGAGGTACTGCTCGACTGGCGCCCCGATCCACCAGAGCGCGAGCATGTTGAACGCGATGTGGACGATGCTCGCGTGCAGGAACGCGGCGCTGATCAGCCGCCACCACTGGCCCTGATGGAGGTACGGCCCCCAGAGGATCATCTTGTTCCAGAGCGGCCCGCCCGGTGCGCCGAGGCCGCTGCCCTGCACGGCGGTGACGAGATAGATCGCGACGTTGATCGCGATCAGGGCCTTGGTGACGAGCGCGTCCGTGCCCGAGAGGCGCGTCTGCGGCATCACGATCTGGCGGCCGGCGACACGCGGCGCGCGGCGAGTGCCGGCATGGTCGGGGCAGCGAAGCCCCACCGGTGCGGCGGTCATGCACTCGGTGCAGATGGGCCGGCCGCACTCCGAGCACGAGAGCCCCGTCTCGCGGTCCGGATGCCGATAGCACGTCGGCAGGCGCGTCTCCGTGGTCGACATCACAACTAGCCTAACGACGTGCGCGTCCACATCGCATTCACGCCGGGAGAGCAGACGCCTGCGCCCGTGGGCATCGTCGTGGACGTCCTCCGAGCGACCTCGACCATCACCCAGGCGCTCGCCGCAGGCTACGAGCGGGTGCTCTGCTGCGCAGAGATCGACGAGGCGCGCGAGCTCGCGAAGACGGAAGGGCCGGCGAAGCTCGCGGGCGAGCGGCGACTGGAGCACATCGAGGGCTTCGACTTCGGCAACTCGCCCAGCGAGGTGGCGGCGTCGCCGCCTGCGCGCACGCTGATCCTCTCGACGACGAACGGCACGCGGCTGCTCGTCGACGCCGCGACGCGGTTCGAGCGCGTCTTCGTCGGCTCGCTCCTCAATCTCGACGCGGTCGCCGCGGCCGCAGCCGAGACCGGCGAGGACGTCGCGGTCCTGTGTGCAGGGGTGCTCGGCCAACTCACCCTCGACGATGCGTACTGCGCCGGGCGCATCGCGGAGGTGCTCGGTGGCTCACCCGCGGACTCCGCGACCGTCGGCATTCGGCTCGCGCGCAGCTTCGGCTCGGCGCTCGAGGGCCTCGGCTCGAGCTGGAGCGCCGGCAACCTGCGCCGGCACGGAATGGAGGCCGACATCGACTGGTGCGCGCGAGAGAGCGTGCTCGACGTCGTGCCGCGCTTCGTCCGTACGGTCGGTGCGGCCGCAGAGGTCACGCGCTGAGAGAGATGCGCGGGCGGCCCGCTGGGAGACGGGCCTGCCCACGCACGGTTCGGGTTCGCGGCTTGTGTGAGCTTCCCCAGGCGCTCAGCTGCGGCACGAGCACCCGGCCGAATCCCGAGGGACCACTCTCTCACAGGGGTGTTGCCTCCTGTCTCCAAATACCGGACAATTATCGGACAAGGCGGGACGGGCTAGTCTCGGCGGGTGAGGATCGCCGTTGCACTGGCGCTCGTCGCCTTGACCTGCGTCTCGGCCGGCTGGAGTAGCGGAGCCGGCTCGCCGCAACGTCCGTTCCTCTGGCAATGCGAGCAGATCCATCTCGACGGGGCGAAGGACGCCTGCTACCTCCGGCTGCTCCGCCAGACGGTCGATCGCTCCGGGAATCCGGCGACGGAGCTGCCGCGCATCGATCGGCTCGCACGCGCGGCAGGCACGGCGCTCTATGGGCGCTGCCACCTGCTCATGCACACGGTCGGGCGCGAGTGGGCCGCGGCGCATCACCTGACGATCGAACAGCTCCAGAACGTCGAGCCGCGTTCGAACGATCCAGGTTGCTCCGCAGGGTTCGGGATGGGGCTCGTGATGTACCTCGGGCCACAGATCATCGCGACCGGCGGGAAGAGCGCTCTGCCGTCGTGCGTGCGCTTGCCGACGCAGTACCGGCGATACACGTGCGTGCACAGTCTCGGACACGCGCTGATGCGCGGGTATCACGAGACGCTCTTCCTCGCGGTCGGCGCCTGCGCAAAGCTCGGTGCGCGGTTCGCGGCCGATTGCGCGCAGGGTGCGTTCCACGACTACTGGATCGCGCTGCGCGGCGCCGACGCCACGACGTCTCCGGTGCATGCGGTCCGGTCGGCACGCGCGTTGTGCGCCACGTATCCGCGCTTCGCGGTGGCGTGCTGGTACCGGTACTTCATCGAGCTCGTGCCGGCGCCGAGCATCTCGACAGGTGACGACGTCGAGCGGACGTGCCGCGGTCTCGCGGGAGCGCAGCGCGCAGGGTGCATCGGCGCGGCGTCGTTCGCGGTGGGCGACGAGACGTTCGAGCAGACGCGGCTGTGCTCGCGGCTGCCCGCCGCAGACGCCGTACCGTGCCTCCACGGGGTGAGCGTGCAGGCGACCGAGGGCAAGCCCGCGGCGCAGCGGCGGCTGCTCGGCGAGTGCGGGAAGTTCCCGGCGGCTGCTCGGAACGGGTGCGCGAGCTGGTTCGGGCTGACGCTCAATCTCGTCACGAACGGACGCTTCGCGCGGGTGTGCAGGACGCTCGCAGCGGGCGAGCGGGCGGCGTGCAGCGC
>JAOPYX010000157.1 GCA_025964535.1 Actinomycetes bacterium
AGCGCTACCTGAAGCTCGTCGACGAGATGCGCGCCGGCATCCCCGATCTGGCGCTCTCGACCGACATCATCGTCGGCTTCCCGGGTGAGACGGAGGAGGACTTCCTCGAGACGCTCGCCGTCGTCGACGCCGTGCGCTTCGACAGCGCGTTCACGTTCGTCTATTCGCCGCGCGCCGGTACCGACGCCGCGGCGATGGCCGAGCAGGTGCCCGACGAGGTCAAGCGCGACCGCATCGAGCGTCTGGTCGAGGCCGTCCACCGGATCGCCGGCGAACGCAACGAGGAGCGGGTCGGACGCGTCGAGGAAGTGCTCGTCGAGGGACCGAGTCGCACCGACCCGAGTGTCCTGCGCGGTCGGACGCGGCGCAATACAACGGTGAACTTCGCAGGCAACGCACAGGCGGGCCAACTCGTCGATGTGCGCATCGAGCGCGGCACGTCGACGACGCTCGGCGGCTCGCAGCTCGCGGTCGCCGTCGTCTAGAGGCTTGGTGTGGATTGGACGTGCGTGCGGCCAATTCACACCAAGTCTCTAACCGCCCGCGTCCGTGGCCCTCAGGCTGCGCAGCCCGAGCGCGGCCGGGACGAGCGGCAGCCAGAGATTGAAGACGCGGTACGCGAACACCGCGAGCACCGCAGCAGCCAGCGAGATGCCGGTCCACGAAAGCGCGAAGGGAAGCAGGGCTTCGACCGCGCCTGCCCCGCCGAACGGGAGCGTGCGGCGCGTCAGCGCGTATCCGGTCGCGTAGCCGATGAGCAATACGCCGATGTCCGGGGTGCCGTGCGTGAACGCCTGGAGACAGGCCCAGAGGCAGACGATGTCGCCGAACCAGTACACCGCCGTCCCGATCGGTGCGGCAAGGTGCGCGCGGCGGGTGAAAAGGCAGCGCAGCACATAGATCGAGTCGAGCCCCTGCGCGAGGTGCTCGCGCCAGCCTGACTTGCCGTGGAAGCGCGTCCTGTGCCCGACGGCCCAGAGCGCGCCGGCGATACCGATCGGTACCGCAATCGCCCACGGGAGGGTCAGCGCGTGGCCGGGCTTGGCGGCGCCCATGGCGAGCAGTGCGATCGCCGTGATGCACGTGGCCGGCGCGAGAAGGGCGTACTCGAGCGCCCCGAGGCCCAGCACGCGCACGCGCGCCTCGCGGTCGGAGATGCCCGTGTCGCGAAACGCGTGCAGGTCGACGGCGAAGCCGCCCTGCGCGACAAACGCCCCGAAGCCGGCAGCCACCGCCGCGAGCGCGTCGCGCACCGGCATCTCGGGGCCCGCCTCGACACGCGAGACCTCGCGATAGCTGAGGACGTAGCCGACGTAGGCGACCGCCTCGGCGCCGAACGCGACGAGGAAATAGATCGGCTGGACGACATGGAGCCGGTGCGCGACGTGACCGAAGCCGGCGGCCCAGGCGACCGCCACGAGTGTGCCGAGGGCGATGCCGGTGCTCCCGAGGACGAAGACGAACGATTCGGTCCGCGTTCGTTCGAGATGGGTTCTCCGCGCGAACTGCCCGATCGACATTCCGATTGTTTCCTTCCGGCCCCTGCGCTCTACAACGCGCGGGAGAATGGTCTGGTGACGGTCATCGGCATCTTCGGCCCGACTGCAAGCGGCAAGTCCGCCGTGGCGGAGGCCGTGGCCGAGCGGATTCCCGCCGAACTGGTCTCGGCGGATGCGATGCAGGTCTACCGGGACCTGCCTATCCTCACGAACCAGTCTGCCTACGCCACGCGGCTGGTGGGTATTTGGCCGCTCGAGCAGGAAGCGTCGGTGGGGGAGTACGCACCCCTCGCGCACGCCGCGATCGATGAGATCCTCGCCTCCGGCCGCACACCCGTCGTGGTCGGCGGCACGGGCCTCTACCTGCGGGCGGCGCTCGCCGAGCTCGATCTCCCACCCGCGCCCGGCCCTGGAGTTCGTGAGCGTTGGCTCGAGCTCTATGACGAGGCCGGCGCGGAGGCAGCGCACGAGCGGCTCGGACAGATCGATCCCGCCGCCGCCGCGGCGGTGCACCCGAACGACCGGCGCCGGGTGGTGCGAGCGCTCGAGCTCGCCGAGGCAGGAGCGTCGCTCGCCCCGGCTCGCGGCCGTCTGTGGGCAGGCGAGACGAGGCACCCGACGGTAACGGTCGGTCTCGACCTGCCGAAGGCCGTGCTCGAGCGGCGGATAGACGAGCGGACGCGCGCGATGTTCGAGGCGGGGGTGCAGGACGAGGTGCAGCGTGCGCTCTCAGGCCCGATCTCGACGACGGCACGGAAGACGATGGGCATCGACGAGATCGCGACGCTTCCGCCGGACGAAGCACGCGTCGCGCTCGCTGCCCGCACCCGGCGTTATGCCGCGTACCAACGCAAGTGGATGCGGCGCGTCCCGGCCATCGTTATGGTCGACGGCGACCGCCCGGTGGGCGAGATCGCCGATGACATCGTCGCGCTGGCACGCACACGGGAACGTCTACCTCGTCTCTGAGGACGACGCCTTGACGCCCGAGCGCGTGCGCGAGCAGGCGCAGGGCACCGACGGGATCGTGCAGGTCCTGCGCGCGGACGACGACGTGCTCGAGATCGTGATCTGGAACACCGACGGCTCGACCGCCGAGATGTCGGGGAACGGCACGCGCATCGCGGGCGCCTGGCTCATGGAGAGGTCCGGCGCCGCCGACGTGCGCGTCGTCGTCGGTCCGCGCACGGTCACGGTGCGTGCCGTCGGCGACGCGTCGTACGAATCCGAGATCGGCGCCGTGAAGGTCGGCGAGCCCGAGACGGTCGACGACGTCGAGCTCACGACCGTCGACGTGGGAAACCCGCACGCAGTCGTCGTCGGCGATCCGGACGACGTGACTCGGCTAGGCCCGCTGCTCGAGACCCATCCGCGCTTCCCCAATCGGACGAACGTGCAGGTCGCCCGCATCGACGGCCCCGGCGAGGTGACCGCGCGCGTGTGGGAGCGCGGCGTGGGGGAGACGACCGCATCCGGCTCGAGCGCCGTTGCCGTCGCCGCGGCGACGCACGCCGAGGGCGACGTGCTCGTCCACTTCCCCGGCGGCGATCTGCGCGTGCGGCTGCAGGACGGCGCTGCCTGGCTGACGGGGCCTGCCGAGCCCGTCGGCGCTTAGGCGCCTATCTGGTACTCGCGCAAGACGTCATTGAGGCTCGTCTTCAAGTCCGTCTGCTCGCTGCGCCGCCCGATGATCAGCGCGCAACCGAGCTGGAAGGTGCCCGCGGGAAAATCCTTGGCCCGGGTTCCGGGCACGACGACCGAGTAGGGCGGCACGTAGCCGCGATGCTCGACGGGCTCGGGGCCCGTCACGTCGATCACCGGCACGGATCCCGTCAGCGAGACGTTCGGCGCCAGCACGGCGCGCTCGCCGATCAGCACGCCCTCGGTGAGGATGCAGCGCGAGCCGATGAAGGCTCCGTCTTCGACGATCACCGGCCGCGCCTGCACGGGCTCGAGCACGCCGCCGACGCCGACACCGCCCGCGAGATGCACGTCGGCGCCGATCTGCGCACACGAGCCGACGGTCGCCCACGTGTCGACCATCGTGTTCGGCCCGACCCAGGCGCCGATGTTCACGTAGCTCGGCATCATCACGACGCCGCGTGAGAGAAACGAGCCGTAGCGCGCCGTCGCCGGCGGCACGACGCGAACGCCTAGCTCCTCGAAGCCGCTCTTCAACGGGATCTTGTCGCGGTACTCGTAGGGGCCGAGCTCGATCGTCTCCATCTCGCGGATGCGGAAGTAGTCGAGGATCGCGGCCTTCGCGTCCTCGTTGACCTGCCAGTCGCCGTCGACCTTGTCGGCGACGCGGATCTCGCCGCGATCGAGCGCCGCAATGGTTTCTTCCGTGCTCACAGCGCCTCCTGAAGGATCGTGGCCGCACGCTCGCACTCCTCGAGCGTCGGAACGAGTGCAAAGCGGATATAGCCCTCGCCGCTCGGGCCGAAGAACGACCCCGGCGCGACGAGCAGCCCTTGTTCTAGCAAACGCTCTGCCACCGACTCGGCTCGCTCGCCGGTGGGGATCGCGACCCAGAGGTACATCGTCGCGTCGCTTGCGACGACCTCCCAGCCTTTTGCTGCGAGCACCGGGAGAAGCACGTCGCGCTTCGCGGCGTAACGCGCCCGCGTTTCCTCGACGTGCCGCTCGTCGCCCCAGGCGACGACCGATGCACGTTGCACGAACTCCTGCGGCGCCGTGCCGACGCTCGGGCGGTACGACTTGAGGGCCGCGATCACCTCGCGGGGCGCGGCGACGAAGCCCGACCGGTATCCCGTCATCGACGACCGCTTGCTGAGCGTCTGGAAGGCGATGACGCGCGAACGGTCGGCGACCTGCAGCGCCGACACCGGTGGCTCGTCGAACCAGAGCTCGCTGTACGCCTCGTCGGAGGCGATCGCGAAGTCGAACCGCTCGGCGAGCTCGGTGAGGCGCTCGTAGAACGAGAGCGGCGCAAGCGCGCC
>JAOPYX010000162.1 GCA_025964535.1 Actinomycetes bacterium
GTACTCCTGCTCGTGCCTCGGCACCAGGAGGACGCGCGCCTCGTCACCGGCGTCGACCGTCAGCGTGACGGTCATGCCCGGGAACACCACGGTGTCCTCGAGCGGGACGAGCAGCAGGTCGCTCAAATCTTCCATCTCCATTCTGTGTACTAGGTATCCGGATTGTACCTGATAAGAACGCCGTCTCCCCTTCGCCCATTCCCGAGGTTTCTGCCGCCCGGCAGCGGTGACGTGGCTTCATATGGCGACTCAGCCGTATCTGCCGCCTCACCCGCGCAGACGCATCGCCGACTACACGGCCGAAGCCACCCTCATGGTCCTCGTGCTCGCCCTCATATTTGCCGGGGCATTCGTCGGCTGGGTCGTCGGCCACTACACGACGCTCGGGTCGTCGACGAAGACCGTCACGGCCGCGGCCGGAGGCGGGACGGCCGCCGGGCCGACACGGGCGATCACCCCGGCGCCGGCCTTCTCGACGAGCGAGCTCGCGGCAGATCCAACGAACGACTGGATCACGAACGGCGGCTCGCTCCTCAATCAGCGCTATTCGCCCCTCTCCGAGATCACGACCTCGAACATCTCGGGACTGAAAGGCGTCTGGATGACGCACCTCAAGTCGGGGCTCGCCGCGAAGTATTCCGCGGAGAGCCAGCCGCTCGAATACAACGGCGTGATCTACGTCCCGACGGGCCAGGACGACGTGTTCGCCGTCGACGCCGCGACCGGCAAGATCCTCTGGAAGCACGCGGGCAATCTCAACCAGACGATCAGCACCGTCTGCTGTGGCTGGGAGAGCCGCGGCGTCGCGCTCGGCGACGGCAAGGTCTACATCGGCCGCCTCGACGGCAAGCTCGAGGCGTACGACCAGACGACCGGCAAGACGGTGTGGTCGACGACGGTGCTGCCGTGGCAACAGGGCTACACGATCACGAACGCGCCGCTCTACATCAACGGCATGGTGATCACCGGAGTCTCCGGCGGCGAGTTCGGGATCCGCGGCCGCATCACGGCGTACGACGCGGCGACCGGCAACGAGAAGTGGCGGTTCTACACGATCGCCGGCCCGGGCCAGACCGGCTGGGACACCTGGCCGCACACGAACACCGCCTACCAGCACGGCGGCGCACCGGTCTGGCAGACGCCGTCGGTCGACCCGAAGCTCGGCCTCCTCTACTTCACGACCGGGAACGCAGGACCGGACAACAACGGCAGCACGAGGGCGGGCGACAACCTCTTCACCGCGTCGATGGTGGCACTCGACGTGAACACGGGAGCGCTCAAGTGGTACTACCAGATGGTCCATCACGACATCTGGGACTACGACGCGCCGAGCCCGACCATCCTCTTCGACACGACGATCGGCGGCAAGGCGGTGCACGGCATCGGCGAGGCCGAGAAGACCGGCTGGGTCTACCTCCTCGACCGCGAAACGGGAAAGCCGCTCTTCCCGTCGCCCGAGAAGCCCGTGCCGCAGAACGCCCAGCAGAACACTGCGAAGACGCAACCCATCCCGAGCTACGCGCCGGTCGTGCCTCACGTCATCTCCACCTCGCAGTACAACGCCGTCGTGAAGGCCGTGCAGGCCGCTACGAAGGCCGCTGCCGTGAAGAACAAGACCGTGAAGGTGATCCGCGCAACCCAGATGTATACGCCGTTCTGGAAGACGCCCGTCGCGTTCACTCCCGGACCGCAGGGCGGAACGAACTGGCAGCCGTCGAGCTACAACCCCAACACCCACATGTTCTACGTCTGCGCCCAGAGCGGTCCCGTGGCCGCGACCGCGGCGACCGGCAAGCCGGCGAAGCAGAAGGGCGCGACACCGGTCACGATCGGTAGCACGCTCGCCGTCGCGGGTGGGTTCGGTTCGAACATCGGAACGTTCAGCGCAGTCGACGTCACCACGGGCAAGATCGTGTGGCAGAAACGCTGGCCGACGGAGTCGTGCTACGCCGGATCGACGACGACGGCCGGGAACCTCGTCTTCATCGGGCGCAGCACCGGCGAGCTCCAGGCATACGACGCGCGAAACGGCAAGCAGGTGTGGAGCTTCCAGACCGGCGCCGGAGCGAACAACGCGCCAACGATCTTCCAGCAAAACGGCCACCAGTACGTCGCGTTCTACGCCGGAGGCAACGCGCTCGCCGCGTCGCCGCACGGTGACAACCTCTGGCTCTTCGCACTCAACGGGAAGCTCGGCCCCGCCGCAGCGCCGGGCGCGGGCGCGGGCGTCGGCCACGCGGGCCAGACACCCCCCACGTCCACCACCGTGGGCAGTCCGGCGGCCGGCAAGTCGGTGTTTGCGGCGAACTGCTCCGGGTGCCACGGCGCGACCGGGCACGGCGGCAACGGCGGTCCCGACCTGACGTCCATTCCGACCGCGAAGCAGCTCTCGGTCGTCACCAAACAGGTCCAGAACGGCGGTGCGGGGATGCCTGCGTTCAAGGGAACGCTGACGGCCAAGCAGATTCGGGATGTCTCCGCGTACGTCGTCGCCGACATCACGCACGGGAAGCTGAAGTAGAAGCTCGAACCGCCCGTGCTTGTTCTGTTCGAGCTTCTACCTCAGAGCACCTCGTCCTCGATGCCTGCCGCATCGAGCGCGGCCGCGAGGCTCGGTTGCTCGTCGACCCGCACGACACGGCCGTCGCGAGTCGTGACGATCGCGGCGTAGCGCCCCACGTGGTGGATGCGGCGCGACTGGAGCGGCCGCTCGTCCGTCGGGTCCGTCTCCGTACGGGAGAAGCGCATGCTGACGACCACTCGGTCTCCGATCCCGATGCAGCGGTCGAGCGTGACCGAGTATTGCTCGGCCACGCGGCCGCGCAGGATCTCGAGCACGTCCTCGCGATCGGCGACGCCTGCGACCTCGCCCACTCCTACCCACTCCACCTCAGGGTCGAGCAGACCTTCGATCACGTCGAGATCGCCGGCGACGAACGCTCGATAGCCGCGCAGCAGGAGGTCGACGCTCGCCTGGCTCACACGGTCAAGGTACCGAGCGCGACCTCGACCGCGGCATGCTCGATGAGCGCGGGATCGTGCGTCGCACAGACGACCGCCGTGCCTGTCCGTTGCGCGAGCTCGGCGAACAGCAGGCCGACGGCCCGCGCGTTCGCCTCGTCGAGCCGGGCGGTTGGCTCGTCGGCGAGCAGCAGTGCCGGCCGCGCTGCGAGAGCTCGCGCGAGTGCGACGCGCTGACGCTCGCCCATGGAGAGGCGCGCGACCCTCTGCGTCGCAAGCTCGGCGAGGCCGACGGCGGCGAGCGAGCCCATCGCGCGGTCCGTCGCTTCTTCTCGACCGACGCCGCGAAATGCGAGCGCAAGCTCCACGCTCTCCTGCGCGGTGAGGAATGGGACGAGGTCGGTGCCTTGGGTAACGAGTCCGATCCGGTCGCGGCGCAGCTCCGCACGGCCGGTGGCATCGAGCTGCGACAGCGGCATGCCGTCGACGATCACGTCGCCCGCGGTCGGAAGGTCGAGGCCCGCCAGCAAATGGAGCAGCGTCGACTTGCCCGAGCCCGAGGGCCCTGTCACAGCGGTGAGACGGCTCGCCGCGAAGCCGAGCGACAGGTCGACGAACACCTCGGTTGCATGCGCGCCGCGGCCGTGCACCTTGGTGAGCCCGACCGTCTCGGCGACGACCGGGTCCGGCGCGGCGCGCTCCGGCTGCGACACCGGCTCGGCCTGGGCGGCGCGTTCGGAGACACGCACGAGGATCCCGCCGGGCGTGCGCTCGAGCCGCGCACGGACGGCGTCGACGACGACCTCTTCCGGCAGCCGGATCCAGCCGCCGCGGTTCACGACCGCCTCCACCTCACCACCCCCGCGACTTTCGCCGCTGACGCGGCCGTCGCGGATCTGAACGACGCGGTCCGCGACCCGCGCCGACTGCGGGTCGTGGCTGACGACGATCGTCGTCGTGCCGGCCTCCCGCGAGAGCTCGCGCACGAGCTCGTAGATCTCGGTCGCGTTGGCCGCGTCGAGCTCGCCGGTCGGCTCGTCCGCAATGAAGAGACGCGGGTCGTGCGCGAGCGCGGCGCAGATCGCGACACGCTGCTGCTGCCCGCCCGAGAGCTCCGACGGCCGCGCATCGCGACGGTCGAGCAGGCCGACGCGCTCGAGCAGCCGGTCGGCGACGCGCTCAGCGTCGGCCCTGAGCGTGCCGAGCAGGACGAGCCGGAGCGCGACGAGCCGGCGCGCCGTCAGCTCCGGCGCAAGTGCGCGCGCGTAGTGCTGGTCGGCATAGCCCAGCGTGCGCGACCGAAAGCCGGCGAGCGCCCTGCCGCGCAGCGTGCGCACGTCTTCGCCGAACACGCGCACCGTTCCCGCCGATGGACGGTCGAGCGCAGCGAGGATGCGCAGCAGCGTGCTCTTGCCGGAGCCGCTCGGCCCGAAGACGACGAGCAGCTCTCCCTCGTCGACGTCGAGTGTCAAGCCCTGGAGCGCGACGGACGTCCCCTCCGGTGACGAGAAGATGCGGAAGAGATCGACGGCCTCGATCGCAGTGCTCACTCGATGCCCTCCGAGAAGCGCCAGCGCGACACACGCTCGTACGCGTGCCGCGTCGCGAGCAACACGGCGAGCACCGAGACGACGGCCAGCGCCGCAAGCAGGAGGCCGGCGAGCCGCCAGTCGACAGTGAGCAGCAGCGGCGGCAGCGCGACGCCCGCACCAGCGGTGACGGTGACCACCGCGACGACGAGCGCGCTCACGATCGCACCCGCTGCGACACCGCCTGCGAGCCCGAGCACGGCGACGATCGCAGCGCGCAGGAGCAAGTGCCGGCGCAGGTCGCGCGGCGTCGCCCCCTGCGCCTCGAGGTCGTAGAGCTCGCCGCTCTCGTCGCGCAAGTCACCCACGACGGTGAGCATCAGCCCGACGGCGGCGAGCAATCCGGCGACGACGCCTGTCACGAGCAGAAGGGCGATCGCGCCGCGCGCAAGGGGATCGCCACGAAGCGTCGCAGCAGTTGCCTCCTGCGACGTGACGTCGAGAACGGAGAACGGACGCTGGGCGAGCCGGCTCGCAGCGGCGGGCGGCGCGTCGAGCCAGAGCTCGCTCGGCACCGTCGTGCCGGGCTCGACGGTGTTCGCCGCGACGAGCCACGTCGGCAGATCCGCGACGACGAGTTCTCCGTCGATACTCGGGAAATAGCGTGCGACGGCGACGACCTGCGCCAGGATCGTGCGGTTCCCGACGTGCAGCGGCAACGTCCCGTCGAGTGCGGCGGCGCCCGCGATTGCCGGCGAGACGATCACGGGCACGGTGCTTCCCTCGAGCGGCTCGCGCGGACGAAGGATCGAGTCGGCAGCGCGGTTGAGCAGGTAGCGCAGCCCGCCACTCTTGTTGCGGACGCCCCCGCTGCCGATCCAGCCGGTGAGCGGCCGCAGCACCGTGCCTCCGGCGACGAGACGACCAAGGCGTAGGACCCCCGTTGAGGCGTCCGATACCGAGAGGCCCGTGCCGCTCTCCTTGTGCCCGGCGACGAACGCGGCGATCACGGGAAACGACAGGCGGACCGCGACGAGCGTGCCACCGCGCGCTGCCGGAGGCACGGCGACCGTCGGTGCGTGCCTGCCGCGTCCGAGCTGGCCGACCGCCACCGTCGAGAAGTCGCCGCGCTTGTTCAGGACGACGAGTGCGATGCCGAGCGGGTCGCCGGCCACGTCGAGCGGGACGGTCAGTCTCGTCGCGGCCTTCGGCAGCGCGACGCCGCGCAGGTGCGGCACCTGCGCCGGCCTGATCGACTGTGCGAGCTCGAGCCGGCCCTGCGCGGAGAAGTCGGAACGCCATCCGTCGAGCTGGGCAATCCGATCGGCCGGAAGCGCGAGGAACGTGAAGTCCCGGCCGGCGCCACCGCTGACGTAGCCCGAGTCGCGCAGCACCGGCGTGACGTGACCGAGCGCCGCGTAACGCGCCGCGGGTGCTGCCTCCTGCACGGTGACGAGCCGTTCGAGGCTCTCCTGCAACACGAACGGCGCGGGCACCGCGAACCGCGCCTGCTCCTGCTCGCCGCGCTCGAGCGTCGCGCGATACGCGATCGCGAAGAGCGCCACACCGACGCTCAGCACGAAGAAGACGACGGAGAGGACGACGCGGCCAGGTGAGCGCGCGAGCGACAGCAGCGCGAGACGGAGCTGCGCGGGCGCACGTCTGCCCGTCCACTCGACGGCGCGCAGGAGTGGTGCGAGCAGGCGCGCGACGACGACGGCGAGCACGAACAGGACGAGCGCCGGGAGCAGAAGGAGCACGACGCCGGTTCCTCCGGCCGCCAGCGCGTTCGCGTCGGCCTTGCCGCGGGCAAGTGCGAGCAGCACGGCTCCGAGTGCTCCGAGCGCCGCGACGTCGACGAGGGTGAGCCTCACGCCGCCGAACGCGATCCCGTCGGTTCGCAGCGCTGCGAGCATCACGAGCGCGGTCAGTGCAGCGAGTGCACAGCCGATCGCCAGCGCCCGGGCAGTGAGCACCGAGTGCTCGATGGCGAGCAACCCGGGCGCACCGAGATGGCGCGCGAGCAGCGCGCCCGCGCCGGTTCCGACCGCCCAGCCGGCAAGCGTCGCCGCCGCGGTGATCGCCGTCACTTCGGTGGCCGCGACGAGCAGGATCTGCGAGCGGCTCGCGCCGAACCACGTCAGGCGCCGACGCACGGCCAGGTGATCGCGCCGCAGCCGCGTCGACGCGAGCACTGCGAAGCCGAGCAGCAGCACGGCAGCGTCGCCGCCGAGGATCAACAGGCGCTCGCCCGCAACGCTTCCCGTCGCCCGCGTGGCCGCGATCGCGTCGGTGGGCGCCGACACGCTGAAGAGATCGGTCGACTGCTCGAGGCTCGACTGTGCACGCTCGAGCCGAGCACCGAAGCCGGGCAGATCCCAGACGTGGATCGAGCGCGGCGCGACGGGGACGACCCAGCCGTACGTGCGGGCGATCGTGTCGGCGTCGGGCAGCGGTGCCTGCGAGAAGCCGCTGACGCCGTTCGCGAGCAGGATGGGCGGGCGCCGCTGCCCGGTCGCCGCGAAGTACGAGTCGAGCGGCGATCCCTGCCGGAGGGTCGCGCGGCCGACGACGTGCAGGAACGGGAGCTTCGGCGCGGCGGGTGAGCCGCCGATCTGCAGAAGCTCGCAGCTGGCCGGTGTGCACGGCGCAGGCAGTCGCCCGCTGCGCAGCGCGACCCAGCGCGCGAGCCCGTCGACGGCGCCGAGGTT
>JAOPYX010000166.1 GCA_025964535.1 Actinomycetes bacterium
GTCGTCGGCGTGCGCGCCCGCGCAGATCCCGGCCATTCCCTCGTGCACCGTCGACGGTGAGTTCGGCATCGCGCGCACGACGGGGATGCCGTCTCCGATCCGCGCTTCGATGTACGCCGTCCGGATCGCGGCTGCCACCGAGAGCAGTGTCTGCTCTCTCGTGAGCAGCGGCCCGATCTCGGCAAGCAGGGCGTCGATGTCTTGCGGCTTCACGGCGATGACGACGAGCTGCGCGCCCTCGAGGGCCTCGGCGTTCGACGTCGTCGCCTGGACGCCGTGCCGCGCGTTGAGCGCCTCTGCGCGGCTCGCGCTGCGGGTCGTGACGACGATCTCGTCGCGTGTGCGCCAGCCGGAGCTGAGCAGCCCGGAGAGCAGCGCCTCGCCGATGCGGCCGGCGCCGATGATCGCGATCTTCTTCTCCGCCATTGCGCGGGAGTATCGCTACGCGGCGCGCGCTTCGCTGACGGGTAGCAGGCCGCGGCCGAAGCCGGCGAGCATGTACACGCTTGCGAGGCCGGCCCACTCGCCGTACGGCTCGAGCAGCTCGGCAGTCTCCCACCCCTCGACGGGGCGTCCGCGCAGCGCGCGCAGCAATTTCACCAGCCCGAGGTCGCCGACGAGCCCATGGTCCACGCGGCCGAGCCCTTCGAGGCAGACGACGCCGATCGACCACGGGCCGAGGCCGCGCTCTCGATCGAGGCGTTGCACGATCGCCGCCGTCGGCTGCGCGTGCAACCGCTCGAGCTCGATCGACCGGCACAGGCGCACGAGTGCTGCGGCCCGGCGCGTGTGCAACCCCAGCCCGCGAAGCTGCATCGGGGCGAGGGCCGCGAGGTCGCTCGTCGTCGGTGAGACGTGCAGGCGGTCCGGCCCTTGCGCGCAGATCTTCCGGATGATCGTCTGCTCGAGCCGCCGTGCGACCTTCGCCTCGATCAGTTGCCCGCAGAAGGCGCGCAGGAGCGCCTGGGCGACGGTAGGAACGCGCACCGGTCGAAGCCCGCGCAGTACACGCGACGCCTCGCCGAGCATCGCGTCGTCCCGCACGAGTCGCAGGAAGTCGGAGTGGTCGTCGTCGAGCGCGAGGATCCAGCGCAGCCGTTCTGCTCCCGCGTCCGACTCGGCCAGGATCGTCACGGTTCCCTGCGGCGCCTGCCAGGCACGGGCGATCTCGATGCGGCCCTCGACGTCGAGGACCTGCGTGAACACGCCGTCGCGGAACGTGCGTGTGGCGTCGCTCGAGAGTCGTGCCGAGAACGAGAGGGAGTACGGGCCTCGCGGAGTTACCGCGAGCTCGACGCTCAACGCTCGGCGTGCGTCTCGGCGGGCTGTGCGCGCGTCGCCAGTTCGGCGGCCCGCTCGAGCACGTCGAGTGCTTGCTGCTCGTCCTGGGACTCGCGGAGGATGCGTGCCCATGCGCGACATGCGTTGGCCGCATCGCGCCAACGGCCGTGCTCCTCGAGCACGTCTGCAGCGCGCCGGAACGCCTCTTCGGCCGCCGGAGACTGTCCCTCCAAGGCCAGGCCGTCCCCAAGGGCTGCGAACGCCCGCCCCTCGTCGATGGAATTCTTGCCTGCGTTGAGCTCGAGCGCACGGCGCGCAAACGTGACCGCGTGAGCACCGTCTACTCGCAAGGCGGCGATTCGGGAACGCTGGATGGCGATCTCGACGAGGTCATCGCTCGCGATGGGCATTCCGAGCAACTGCTCTGCTCGATCCAGATGTTGTGCGGCCCCGTCGGCGTCGTCGCGGGACAACGTGATGTTCGCCGCGAGGATGTGCGCACGCGCGAGGTGCAGCGTGTCGTCCGTCGCTTGCAAGAGCGCGATCGCCTTGCGGATGTTGCCGAGTGCGATAGTCGGTCGCCCCTCCGTATGAGCGAGGCGCGCCATCGACCAGTACAGCCTGACGCGCATGTACGGATCGACGGTCTCGTCGAGGCGTGAGAGCGCTTCGCCGACGACCTGCTCGGCTCGGACGAGGTCACCCATGTCACTGAGGGCGCAGCTGAGCAGCGTGGTGTAGCGCGCCTCGAGAGCGGCGTCGCCGCCCTCGTCCGCGACGCCCGCCAGGCAGCGTTCGTACAGCTCGACCGCGTCTTGCGGCCTCCCCGACTCGGCATACGCGTGACCGAGCCGTGCGTAGATGTCGTACTGGTCGACCGGTGCGAACAGCAAGCCGTCGACCGCGCTTTCGAGAAGCTGCGCCGCCCGCGCCCAATCCGCCTTCTCCATCGCAATGGCGGCAAGCGACGCGCGCGCCCGAAGGGTCGACGTCGCGTCGGCGGCGCGGAGCGACTCGTCGAGAATCGCCATCAGCGGCTCCTCGACGTCTGTCGCGGTGCCGAGCCTGACTGCCAGCTCGAGATCGGCGAGCCTCAACTCACGCTCCTCGTCCGGGCCGAGTTGCGAGCCCGTCTCGAGGTAGTCCGCGGTCACGCCGAGATTCGTCGCCAGCCGCCGCAGCGCCTTCACCGAGGGCTGTCGCGTACCTGCTTCGATCCGGGAGATATAGGCGTAGGAGACTCCGGGGGCAGCCAGCTCGCGCTGCGACAGACCACGGTCCAGTCGCAGGCGCTTGAGCCGCTGCCCAATGGTCTCGCCCGCCGCTGGCGATGAATCGGGTGGCATTCGCTCCTCATTATCGCGGGTTGTCACCTGATCGTCAATCGCCCGACTCGCTTGACAGCGGGCAAGGCCACCTGTCTCGTTCGGAGGACACCCCCGAGTTCCTCTTTCGAGGACTCACGAGCTCCAAAGGAGGAGCACATGTCCCTCAATGTCCCGTTTGTTCGTCTCGCCCTGCTGATCGTGGTGCTGGCGTTGGTGTCCTCGGTCCTGGGCAGCGAGCCCTGGGTCCCGTATTAGCCCGTCGTACGGCCCGTTCGTCTGATGCAGATTCGAGTCCTCGCCGAGGGCTCACGAGCTCCAAGGAGGAGCACATGTCCCGCAACATCGCGTTTGTTCGCGTCGCCCTGCTGATCGTGGTGCTGGCGTTGGTGTCCTCGGTCCTGGGCAGCGAGCCCTGGGTCCCGTATTAGGCCGCTGAGAAGCGGGCGGGGGCGTCACGTGCCTCCGCCCGCTGTACCCTCGCCGTCGTGACGGTCGTCGAGCTCGGCCTCTATGCGCTGCTCCTCGCCGTCGCGGCGGTCGTGGTGTGGCGCCGCCCCGTCGCGGCGCTCTACCTCTTCCTTGTCGGCCTGGCGGTGCACAACGCGGTGATGGCCGCGCTCTACGCCGCGGGCGTACGAGGCGCGACGCTCACGGCGATCACCGCCTGGAAGGAGATTCTGCTCGCCGTCGCGCTCCTCCATGTCCTCCTGGAGGCGCTGCGTGAGAGGCGGCTGCCCTTTCGCCCGTGGCTCGGCGACTGGCTGGCGCTCGCCTTCGCCGTTCTCGCCGTCGTCTACGCGCTGATACCCCAGTCGGCCCTCGGCGGCCACGCAAGCACGCACACCGTGGCGCTTGCGCTCCGGCACGACGTCGTGCCCGTCGCCGCGTACTTCCTCGGCCGCTCGCTGCTTCTCCGTCGCGCCGACCTGCGCGGGCTCGCGTGGACGCTGCTCGGCGTTGCGGGCTTCGCGGCGGTGCTCGGTCTCGTCGACGTGTACGCGGTGTCTATCGGCTGGTGGCGCACGAACGGCGTCGTCGACTACTTCCACAAGCACCTCGGCTACGCCTACCACGGCACCGGCGTGAATCCGTACGTCGCCGGCCTGCCGGAGAACTTCATCTACAACGTCGGCGGCGACAAGCCGTTCCTCCGCCGGCTCGTCTCCACGTTTCTCAGTCCGCTCGGGAGCAGCTACCTCTTCGTGGTTGCGCTCCTCGTCGCCGGAGCCGCGCTGCGGCGGAGCTTCGGGGTTGTCGTCCTGTCGGTCGTCGCCGCCGCGGGGCTGCTGTGGACGTTCTCGCGCGCGTCGCTCATCGCGCTTGCTGCCGGGCTCGTCGTGCTGGCTGCCGTTCGGCGCCGGCCCGTTGGTCTTGTCGCCGCCCTGTTGACGATCGCAGTCGCCTTCGGCTGGGCACATCTCTTCCCGAAGATCGGCCCGACGGGGACCTGGACGAAAGCTGACCGCTGCTACCAGCACGATCGCAAGCCGTGCGGACTCGTTCCCGTGGGACGAACGGCGGGGCAGACCCAAGTGAGTGGCTTCACGCCGACGAGCGCGAACGAGCCGTCGCTGCACTCGCACTGGGTGAGCCTGCGCGAGGGCGCGCGCACGATGATCGACCATCCGCAGGGGTACGGTCTCGGCAACGTCGGACAGACGGCGTCGCGCACCGGCGGAGCCACGCCTGTCAAGGCGGGCGAGTCGAACTACACCGAGCTCGGCGTGGAGCTCGGTGTGCTGGGAGCCGTGCTCTGGACCGTGTGGGGGCTCGCGCTCCTTACCGGGCTCGCGCGTGCCGGGCGCGACGAGCGCTGGGCGGCGGGTCTCGCTGCCGCGTTCGCCGCCGTGCTCGTGCTCGCGATCCAAACGGACGTGATCGGCGACCCGTGGGTCGCGTACTGCGTCTGGGGTCTCGCGGGTGCACTCGTGTTGCGGACACGTTCGGAAGAGCGTCTTGCGGGCACCGGCTCCCGCGCCGTACCGTCGACATAGGTTGACGACCCGACAACTGCTCGTCCTCGCAGCGGCCGCTCTGCTGCTCGTCGCGTTCTTGCTCCACGTCGAGCACGGCGCTTCGCCGGCGGCGGGCGCGGTGCTCGCGGATCCGGTGCGCACGCCCGGCGTGCTCAACCCGGACGTGACGCAGGCGACCATCGGGTCGACGATCTGCGTGCGCGGCTGGACGCGCACCATCCGCCCGCCGGTCGAGTACACGAATGCGTTGAAAGCGAGGCAGATGCGCGCGTACGGCGAGACCGGGCCGATCTCCGACTACCAGGAGGATCACCTGATCAGCCTCGAGCTCGGCGGACATCCGACCGACCCTCGGAACCTCTGGCCCGAGCCCTACCCGCGCGCGTCCGCGGTCGACCAGATCGAGAACGACCTGAACGCGAAGGTGTGCGACGGCTCGCTGTCGCTGCGCGACGCGCAGGAACGTGAGTCGGCCTTGAAGCACGCCGAGGGGTGACCCGGGTATCGTCGAGCGGATGGAGATCGCGCCCGAGACCGCGATGGGCGCCGTCGAGCTGACGGTCGCCGATCTCGACCG
>JAOPYX010000174.1 GCA_025964535.1 Actinomycetes bacterium
GTCCCGGCGCGCCCGGCAAGCAAGACCTAGTGCGCGGTGAAGTGCCCGAACATGGTCGGTTCGTGCGCGGGGCAGTAGAACTTGTAGCTGCCTGCCTTCAAGTTCAGCGTGACGGTCTTCGTGCCGACGAATGGGACCGGGCTCAAGTCCTTGGCGAAGCCGTGAGGACCGTCGAGCGAATAGCCGTGAATCGACGCCATGTCGTGGATGACGACCTTGTACGTGCCCGCCTTCAGTGTCTTCACCGCCTTTCCGTTCATCTTCAAATCGATCGTGAAGCCCGGGCCATCGGTGCCGGTCAGGACCGGGGTCGCCGCATGCCGGGCGAGCGCGTTCGCTGCCGGCACGGCTGCCGCAGCGAGGACGGCTACGAGAGCGACTGATCTGCGCATGACGTGTTCCTTTCGTCGGGATACGAGGACTACGCCCGGCACCGACAAAAGGATTTCTCGCGCGAGAACCGCCCGTGGCGCCGCGGTGCTGCGGCGCGTGCATCCGGAGCACCGCGACGATCCGACTCAGGAGAAGGTGCCCTCCGACAACTCCCAGAGGCGCTCGGCGTTGGCCGCGTCGAGCGCGTAGGACGCGACGCCGAGCTGGGTGGTCAGCGCGACTTCATCCGCCTCGACCACCGGAGCTTCGTTGCAGTCGTCGAAGTAGCGGCCTCCGATGCCGTCCAGCTGCGGTGAGGTCGCGACGAGGACACTCGTTGCGGCGCCCTGCTCCGTCGTCTTGAACCGGTACGTGCCGGACGCGACCAACTGCTCGACGTACGCGGGGTCGAGATGACGCGACAGGTTCGTCTCCATGATCGCGCCGGGGTGGAGCGCATTCGCAGTGATGCCGTCATCGCTCCAGCGGCGGCTCGCCTCGACGGCGAAGAGCACGTTGGCCGTCTTCGACTGGCCGTAGGCGGCCATCGGGTCGTACGGACGCGACGCGAAGTTGACGTCGTCGAAGACGACCCGCGACCGCAGGTGCGCCCTCGAGCTGACCGAGACGATCCGCGCGCCGCCGGCAGCTGCGGCAAGGGAATCGTGCAGGCCGACGGCGAGCGCGAAGTGCCCGAGGTGGTTCGTCGCGAAGTGCTGCTCCCAGCCTTGCGGGGTCAGCTGCAGCTCGGGGAGCGCCATCACGCCGGCGTTGTTGACGAGCAGGTCGAGCGGCCCGCTCCAGGCCGCGACGAACGCGGCGACCGAGCGTGGGTCGGCGAGGTCCAGCCGCCCGACCAGGATCGTCGCATTGCCGTTCCTGGACATGATCTCTGCGGCCACCCTCGCGCCGGCCTCGGTGTCGCGAACGGCGAGCGTGACCTCGGCGCCCGCACCGGCGAGTGCCCGCGCGGTCTCGACGCCGATGCCCGACGCGCCGCCGGTCACGATCGCGCGCTTGCCGCCCAGGTCGACGCCTTCGACGACCTCCGAGGCGGTGGACTCGAAGCCGAAGGGGGTGGTGATCAGGCTCTGTGCACTCATGCTGCTGCTCCTTCCGAGCGAGTATCCTGTGCCAAAACGGACACTGCGTCCGTTTCGATCAGCCTAGCAACTAACCGGAACGAGAGTCCGTTTCCAGATGACGTCGACCAACACCGACACGACGACCCGCGCCGATGCCCGCCGGAACCGCGAGCGGCTTCTGACCGCGGCGCTCGAGCTCTTCGCCACGGAGGGCACGGACGTCTCGCTGAAGGCGGTCGCCGATGCCGCAGGAGTCGGCGTCGGGACGATCTACCGGCACTTCCCGACCCGCGACGCCCTCCTCGAGGCGGCATACCGCAACGAGGTCGAGCAGCTCTGCGACGTGGAGAAGTTGCTGCACGACCAACCACCCGAGGCCGCGCTCGCGGAGTGGATGAATCGCTTCGTCGACTACGCCGTGAGGAAACGCGGACTGTCCGGAGCGCTGAGGTCGATAGCCGCCTCCGGCTCCGACATCTACGACGAGACGCTCCGCCTGATCATCGCCGCTCTGACGACGCTGCTCGAGGCCGGCGTGGCGGCCGGAACGATTCGCGCGGACGTCGATGCCGAAGGCGTCTTCGACGCGACCCGGGCCATCTGGCTCATCCCGGACGAGCCGGGTTGGGCAGACCGCGCACGCAGAGTGCTCGCGCTGGTCATGGACGGCCTGCGTCAGGACGCCAGGGCATAAGCCGGGCGATCCCGAGAAACCGCCGAGCGATCAGGCCCGACCACGCCGCCGGCGGACCGCCCTGTCGCTCGAGAGCAGCTACCGCTCGAGCGGAAGCTCGGCGTGGCGCGACCACTCGTGCCACGAGCCCGAGTAGTTACGCGCGTCGTAGCCGGCACTACGGAGCGCGAGCGTCGCGATCGCCGAGCGTGAGCCCGAGTGGCAGTACGCCACGATCTCGGCGCCCTCCGGCAGGCCGACGAGCGCGCGGATCTGCTCCGGGGTCGCCGGCTCGCCCGGTCCGGCGAAGAGCTCGCTCACCTCGAGATGCTTCGCGCCGGGGATGTGACCCTGCCGTGGATCGCAGGCGCTGCCGGCTTTGCCCGTGTACTCCTCGGGCCGCCGCACGTCGAGGATCGTCAGCGTCGCATCGTCGAGCCGTGACAGGAGCTCTTGCCGCGTGGGAAATGCGCGCACGTTCGGCTGGAGCGACGACTCGCGCACGGGCTCCAGCTCGATCGCGCCGGTCGCAAGCTCGCCCGTCCAGGCGGCGAGGCCGCCGAGGAGCGTCGCGACCCGCGGATGGCCGGCGAGCTCGGCCAACTGCGCCGCGGGCATGGTCCCCATGCCGTCGCCTCGGTCGACGAGCACGAGCCGCTCGTCGCCGGTGATGCCATGACGCCGGAGACGCAGCGCGACTTCCTTCGCGAGCTCCTGCACAGTCGCCTCGTCGGCGCCGGGCGGAGGAGAGCCGAGCACGAGCGGACGCGAGCCCGGGATGTGACCGCGGATGTGCGCGTTCGGGCCGCGGACGTCGCCCACGACGAGATCGGCCTCGCCGAGATGCTCGGCGAGCCAGGCAGCGTCGACGACACGTGGAAGGTCCGACCCCGACATCCGTCAGAACCTACAGCGCTGCGACGATCGACGCTTCGCTTCGTCGAGCGTCAGCACTAGCTCGACGCCACCCAGCCGTGCCCGGCCTCTGCGACGCCGAGCACGTCGGCGATCGCCTCGATGAGGTCGCTCGCGGGCGGAAGCTCGGCCGGCGAGGTCGCGGTGCGGACGATCTCCCGCACGCGCGCCGGGTCGGCTCCCGTCAGTCGCGCGAGCACCGTGGGGTTCGCGCCGAGTGCGATCACGTCTCCCGGCGGCAAAGGCTCGTGGTACTCGGGGACGGACGCATACTCGTCCACGTTGCCGCCGCGGTCGAAGAGCGCGTAGCGCACGACTGCGCCGTCCTCGACACCGATCGCGAGGACGACGCCGCCGATCGTGTACGAGAGCTCCTTCGCGAGGCGGTGGAGCAGCTTCGGCTCACGGTCTATGAGCTCGTCGTGCACCGCGACCCAGCCGTTGCGCGGCCCCGTGACGGCCGTTCCTGCGGAGCGGCCGAGCCGCGGCAGCGCCTTCTGCACCGCACGCTCGACGGCGGCGACGTCGTCGGTTTGCACGTGCACGGAACCGAACGTCGGCCCCGAAGGACGGCTGAGCCGCTGCTCGAGCGCCGAGATCGGCGCAGCCAGGCTGACCTGGACGGGCGCAAAGCCCCACCGCTCGTAGATCGCGCGTGCGGCATCGTTCGCCGTGAGCACGTCGAGCTCGATGACCTCGACGCCCTGGGCTGCGAGCCGCGCCGCGACCTGGCGCACGAGCTCCGACGCGATGCCGTTGCCCCGTGCGGCCGGACGCACGTACAGGCTGCTGAGATACCCGACGCGCGCGCCTTGCTTGTCGGCCACCGCGAGGCCGACGGGAGCGCCGTCGTGCTCGGCGATCAGGACGTGCCAGTCCTTCTCGAGCCCGCGCTCGATCTTCGCGAGATCCTCCTCGGTGTCGTCGTCGCGGTGCGGCGGCTCCTCGAGCTCGTGGCTGAGCTCGCGAAAGAGCTGCCGCACGACGGGGAGGTCTTCGGTGGTGGCGTCTCGGATCATGGGATGCGCTGCGACAAGAGGAGGTAGTGGGCGGTGAGGTTCTCGAACGGATGGAAGCGTGTTCGCGCTTCGCGTACGTCAAGGCCACGATAGAGAGACTCCACCGCCTTACGGAGCGCGAGGTCGCCCCACGGCCACGCATGCGGCCGCGCGAGGTGGCGCGCCAGGAACCAGTCGGCCGTCCACTCGCCGAGACCGCGCAGCGCCGTGAGCTCTGCCTTCACCTCGTCGTCCGGCAAGGCAGCGAGCCCTTCGAGATCGAGCTCCGAGCGCGCGAGCGCCACCACGTACTCGGCCTTGCGCCGGGTCAGGCCGAGCGCGAACAACTCATCCTCGCTCGCGCTTGCGATCCGCTCGCGGGCCGGGAACGCCCATGCCGAGCCGACCTGCATGCCGAAGCGCTCGAT
Organism: Actinomycetes bacterium; assembly: GCA_025964535.1. Lineage (GTDB taxonomy): Bacteria > Actinomycetota > Thermoleophilia > Gaiellales > Gaiellaceae > Palsa-739. The sequence goes on from JAOPYX010000174.1 coordinate 4,472, forward strand.
CAGCCGGTTCCGAATCGCGGTCGCGGAGAAGAGCGAGACCTGTTGCGCGGTGATCGCGCCGACGAGCATCTCGAAGGCATCCGGGATGATCGGGGGCCGAAACCCGACGAGCGGCGGGACGATCTCGCGCAACACCTCGTCGTCCGCCGCCCACGCGTAGAACGGCTCGAGGTCGAATGCGAGCCCGACGAGCGCGCGCACGACCGGCTCGGTCTCGCTGTCGAGCGGATCGGCGTCGACACCGCCCGGGGCCGATTCGATGCGCAGCTCGCGTCCACCGACGACGCGGTGCAGCCCGCCTTCGTGCCACACGCTCGCGCGGTCGACTCCGAACGCGCGAAAGCGCTCGGTGCTGAGCGCGAAGTCGAATGGTCCGGGCACGGCAAGGAGAGCGATGGCCGGACCGTAGACGCAGGGTCAGCCGCCGACGCCGGCCAACCGGCCCAATCGCATGACGATGGCCGGCGTTACAGGTGCGAGGTGAGGCCGGCGCCGCTCGCGTCGCCGTCCGCTGCGTCTGCCGCCGAGTTCTCGTACCACGACCGCCAGTACGTGCCGTCGTCCAGTTCTTTCGCGAACTTCGAGAGCTTCAGCGGATGGAACGTGTCGCACATCACGGCCAACTCGTGCGTCTCGTGCAGGCCGATGCTCTTCTCCGCGAGCCCCGGCTGCGGGCCGTGCGGCAGCCCGGACGGGTGCAGCGTGATCGAGCCCACCTCCACGCCCTTGCGCGAGCCGAAGTTGCCGGAGACGTAATAGATCATCTCCTCCGACTGAAGGTTCGAGTGGTGGTACGGAATCGGAACCGCTTCAGGATCGAAGTCCAGCTTGCGCGGACAGAACGAGCAGATCACGAAGTTCTGGCCGGCGAACGTCTGGTGTGACGGCGGCGGCTGGTGGATGCGGCCGGTGATCGGCTCGAAGTCGTGCACGGAGAACGTCCACGGGTAGAGGTAGCCGTCCCACCCGACGACGTCGAACGGGTGGTAGTCGACGAGATACGTCTGGTAGCCGCCGCGCACGCGCACCTTCACTGCGAACTCGCCCTGCTCGCGGACAGTGCGCAGCTCGGTGGGCGGATGGATGTCGCGGTTGTAGTACGGCGCACCCTCGACGAGTTGCCCGTACTGGTTGCGGTAGCGCCTGGGGATCTCGATCAGCCCCGGCGTCTCGAAGACGAGATATCGCTGCGGGCCGACGGGATCGAAGCGGTACGTCGTTCCGCGGGGAACGACGATGTAGTCGCCTTCCTTGTACGGCACGTCGCCGAACGTCGTCTGCAGCGTCCCCGATCCCTCGTGGACGAAGATCACCTCGTCGCCTTCGCCGTTGCGGAAGAAATAGTCCATCTGCTTGGCCGGGCGGCAGAGCGAGATCTCGACGTCGTTGTTCCACATCAGCACGCGACGGCCCGTGATCTCATCGCCGTCGGGCTTCGTCTCGGCAGTCTTGAAGTGCCGGTGCGCGTGCTGGTCGGGCACCCATTCGTCGCGCCTGATGTCCTCGAACCCGTCGAGCTCCATCACGCGGCACGGCGAGTTCAGGTGGTACAGGATCGACTCGTTGCCGGTGAAGCCCTCGAGGCCCATCACCTCTTCGGTGAGGAGCGTGCCGTTCTCGCGGAACTGGATGTGCCGCTTGCGCGGGACGTCGCCGAGACGCTGGTAGAACGGCACGACCCGAACCTTAATCGAGGGCGGCGTCAATCGAGCGCGAGCGCTGCGAGGCGCCGGCCCACGACCGGCGCGAACTTGAAGCCGTGCCCGGAGCACGCGGAGCCGATCACGGTGCGCCCGCGCCGCTCGAGCACGAACGACCCGTCCGCCGTCGAGGTGTAGAGGCAGGTCTCCGCACCCACAGGCTCCGGGTCGACGTCCGGAAAGCGGTCGCGTACCCACGCCGCCACGCGCGCAACCGATTCGGCGTCCGGCTCGCCGTCCATGTTCGGGTCGACCTCCGGCCCACCGTGATGCACGCCCGCCTTGAGCCCGTGAACCGGGTCGTGCAGCGAGTACACCCCGTGGCCGCGCGTGATCTCGTCGAGCTCGACGATCGAGGGCCCGGGAGCCCCTTCGCGTCGGAAGTACGCAAGCGTCTCGCGCGTCACCTGCACCGGAACGTCAGGGATGAGCTCCCGCACCCACGGCCCGGAGGTCACGACGACGACGTCGGCGTCGAGATCCTCGAGCGCCTCGACCTTCTGTCCCACCTCGACGCGTGCACCGCGCGCGATGGCGAGGTCGAGGAACGCATGCCGCGCGAGGTCGGCGCGCACGATGCCGGCCTCCGGCTGGAACAGCGCGAACCATCCCTCCGGCAACACTGCCCCGAGTGCGCGTACAGCGTCGGCGTCGAGCCAGCTGTACTCGACGCCGCACGCATCGAGCCCGGCAGCCGACGTGAGCTCCGGCGCCGAGACGAGCTCGACGATGCCGTGCAGATCGAGCAACGTTCGTCCCGACTCCTCCTCGAGCTCCCGCCACGCGTTCATCGCGTCGCGCGCGAGGCGCACCCAGCGCGGATCCGGATAAGACAGCCGGACGATGCGTGAGCGCCCGTGACTCGAGCCGCGATCGTGATCGAGGTCGAACTGCTCGTGGACCGTGACGTCCACCCCGCGTGCGGTCAGCGCCCACGCGGTGGCGCAGCCCATCACGCCCGCACCGACGATGGCGACCCGCGTCACACACATATCCTGTCTGACATGCCGAAGGGACCGGGCGACATGCGCGCCGCGATGATCCGGAACCTGCCTGAGAAGACCGGGCGCACGATCCGGCAGTGGGCCGAGCTCGTGCGCTCGAAGGCGCCCGCCGGCTCACGCAAGGAACGGATCGCCTGGCTGCAGCGCGAGCACGCCCTCGGCCACGGACAGGCCGCGATCGTCGTCGACTGGGTCGACCGCCCGGAGATCTTCGAGGAGCCCGACGCCGCGACGGTCGTCGCATCGATGCTCAAGGGCAAGGAAGGAATCCGCCCGATCCTGACGCGGCTGACGTCGGTGATCGAAGAGCTCGGTGACGACGTGACGGTCGAGCCACGGCAGACATACGTCGCCTTCTCGCGCTCACGGCAGTTCGCCTTGCTACAAGCGTCGACCGCAATGCGGCTCGACCTCGGGCTCGTGCTGCCTGCCGCGCGCGACACCCCTCGCCTTCGTCCGGCGGGCTCGTTCGGCTCGGGACGGATCTCCCACCGCGTCTCGCTCGCGCACGAGGACGAGATCGACGGGGAGCTCACCGGCTGGCTGCGCGACGCTTACGACGTCGCCGCGCGCGGCTGACCGAGCTTCATTCCTGCGGCTCGGTGTGCACGAGCACATCGGCGATCTCCGGTCGCTCGCGCCGGATCAGCTCCTCGACGCGGCTTGCCGCCGCGTGGGCGTCGGCGAGCGCCGTGCCGGCCGGAAGCTGCAGCGTGAGGTGCACCACGAGCCCCTCGTCGGTGTGCACGAAGCGCAGTTCCTTCGGCTCCGCCCCGATCGCCTCGCGAACGATGCGCGCCACGACATCGTGCTCGGCCGCGACCTCCTCTGCAGAGAGACGCGTTCCCTCCGCCTCCTCGGCGAGCGGCTCGAGATGTGTCTGCACCGAGGAGACCTCGGGCAATGCGGCGACGATCGCGCGTTCGACGTCCTCGGCGATCTCATGCGCCTCGTCGAGCGAAAGCCCCCCGGGAAGCTTGAGGTGCAGCGAGATCACCGTGCCCGCGTCCGTCGAGACGACGCTGACGTTGTGCACCTCGCGCACGCGCCTCACGCCGACCGCAGCCGCGTGCGCACGCTCCCGCACCTCCGCACGATCGCCCAGCGGCTCGACGTGCACGACCACGTCCGCCTCGGGAAGCGCCGACTGCACCGCGCGCTCGACCGCGTCCGCCGCAGCGTGACCTTGACCGACGGCGGCATCGACGGAGACTCCGATCACGACGTCTGCGAAGTACCGTCCGGCCGCCTGACGCATGCGCAGGCGCCGCAACTCGACCGTCGGGCGGATGTCCTCGATCGCACTGCGCGCCGCATCCTCTGCGTCGGCGGGGACGCGGTCCATGAGCACGTCGACGTTGCGCCGCATGAGACGAACCGCCGCGAAGAGCACGAGCGCGGCGACGAACAACGCCGCGATCGCATCCGCATTGACGTATCCCTTTCGCACGAGGATCAGGCCGACGAGCACGGCAACGGAGCCGGCGAAGTCGGTCGCGAAGTGCAGCGCGTTCGCCGAAAGCGCCGCGCTCCCGTACTTCCGGGCCGCACGGGCCGACGCGACCGTCCGGCTCACGTCGATGACAAGGACGATCCCGATCACCCCGAGCGCCCACCACGATGCGTGCACGTCGGGCTGCGACGATCCGGTGAGGCGCGTGATGGCACGCCAGATGATCAGAAGGCTCGCGAGCACGAGGATGGTTCCCTCGGCGAGCGCTGAGAGGTGCTCCGCCTTCCCATGCCCGTACTGGTGGCCGGTGTCGGCCGGCCGGACGGCCACACCGACGGCAAAAAACGTGAGGAGCGCGGCGATGAGGTCGGTGCCCGAGTGCACGGCCTCGGAGATGAGACCGAGGCTGCCGGTGGCGAGACCCGTACCGAGCTTCAGCCCGATCAGCGCCAGCGCGGCGAAGACGGAGAAGAGGGCGGTTCGGCGCTGCTCAGTCATTCAGCGCCGAAGCGTACGCGGCGCGTCAGGGAATCACAGGGGCGAGCGGCCAGATCACCACGTCCTGCCGGCGCGCGAAATGGCACAGCGGTGGCCCGTCGAGCTCGATCGGCGAGATCGTCGCCAGGTCGATCTCGGCCTCCGCCTCCTCCAGCGGCCACGGCGGATGATGAATCTCGGCGCGCTGCAGCGTTCCACGCTCGTCCGTCGTGTACAGGCAGTACCGCTCGGCGAGAAACCATTCGAGCGAGTCCGGCACGGCGTTGAAGACGTCGCCCTCGGGCCGATAGCGGCCGCTGAACACACGGGCGCGCTCGTTGTGCCGCGCGCACTCGAGATCGACCCACTCGCCGCGACGCTCCGCCGAGATTCGCGCGTGGAAGTACGGAAGCTTGTACATCCGCCGCGCGGCCTCGACGGCGACGCGGCTCGATGCGTCGAGACTGAAGAACCAGATGCCCGGCTTGCCGTCGGCGGCACGCACGTACGTCCGCACGTTCACCTCGAGGAACGACGAGATGCCAGGGAGCGGCAACGTGCCGCGCAGTCGCAGGCCGGTGACCCGGAACGGCGTGATGCCGATCCACGCGCTGCCGTCGTGCTGCTCGACCTCCAGCTTCGCAGGCACCTGCGCACGAACGGCCTCGACCGGTATCGGCCAGTGCGCGAAGAGAAGCTCCTCCCACGTCTGCCCCATCGTCCAGCCACGTGCGGGCGGCGGCCAGGGACGGTGCTCCACCTGGTCGAGCGAGCGAGCCTGCCGCTGGGCCGCGTCGAGGTCGAGCAAGCCGGTCATATCCGCTGCGTTCCCCCATCCGAGCGCCCGAATCTCTTTACGGGAACTGACCGGATGCCTTACACCCGGCGCGTAGCGTCGACGCATGTGATTGGGCGCCTTTGCTTCCTGATCGCCGTCGCCGCAGCCGCCGGCACCTCTGCCGCGGCCGCGGCGACACCCGCCGTGCCGATCTTCACACAGCACCGGATCGCCGCGACTGTTCCCTCGCTTGCGTATGCGCCTGCGCGCCTCCCGATCGGTTGGCGCTACGAGCGCTGGACGCACAACGGCGCCCTGCGGATCTTCTTCGTGAACAAGGCGGGGCGCGAGATGGTCTTCGTCGCAGCGCGCTTCTCGGGCGACTGCAGCGCCGGCATGGAGAAGAGCTTCCAGCTCGACGGCGTCAAGGTGTGGTGGTCGCGCACAGCCGGCGGCCAACAGGCTTGGCGGTGCGTGAACGGCCGCAGGCTCGTCGCCGCAACCGCCTTAGCGCCCGAGCGCCTTGCCGACGTCGGGCTCGGACGCGTCGCAGCCTCCGGCCACCGCATCCGCTAGCGGCCGGCGCAGGATGCGCTCGAGCGCGATCCCGGCGAAGATCAGCACGCCGCCAGCGATCTCGAGCGGCCGCAGCTTCTCCGACAGCAGGAGAATCGCGAACAGCACGCCAAAGAACGGCTGGAGGTTGTTGAAGAGCGAGGCGCGAGGCGCGCCCACGATGTCCACCGCGGTGAACCAGAGGATGTTCGTGAGGAAGAGCGGGCCGACCACCGCGTAACCGAGGCCGAGCCAGACCTTCCAGCCGAACGAGAACTCCTGTGCCGAGACCTGCGGGACGCTGACGAGCGCGAGGGGAATCCAGCCGATCCCGAGCACGAGCGCGCTGATCCGGTACGGCGAGTAGCGGCGCATCAGCGGTGCGATCGCGATCGTGTAGCAGGCCCAGGTCAGGGCGGTGGCCAGGGCGAGGAGAATCCCCCGATAGTCACCCGCGACCTTGCCGCCCGTGCCGAGGCCGACGAGCAGAACGCCGGCGAAGGTGATCGCAGCGCCCGCCCAGAAGGACCGTTGGAGCCGGCCGTGCCTGAGCGCGAGCCCCAGCAGCGCGACGAAGATCGGCGTCGTGCCGAACAGGAGCGAGAGCGTCGACGCCTGGCCGATCTGCAGGCTGTAGACGAAGCAGATCTGGTTCACGAAGATCATCGCGGCAGCGAGCAGCACGAGCTTCAGGTCGCTGCGGGCGATGCGGAAGGAGCGCTCCCGGTAGTACGTGAAAGCCCAGAAGAGCGCGATCGCCGCGAAGTAGCGAATCGTCCCGTACGCGAGCGGCTGCCAGCCGTGCTGGAGCATGTACTTCGAGACGGTTACGTTGAGCGCCCAGAGGAGCACCGCCCCGAGCAACATCGCGTCAACGGGAGAGGTTCGACGCACGTGTTCGAGCCTAGCGTCGGTTAGGCTTCGCGCGATGGCCGAGCCGACCTTCGCCGACGTCGACGCCCTGGTCGGGCCGGCGACGCCGCACTTCGCGTACCAGCTCCGCGCCCGTGTGCAGGAGCTCGTCCGGGATCTGCCGGAGACGCATCCGGTCCGCCGGTACGCGGAGGAGAAGATGGAGTTGCTCGACCGGCTCGGCTACGCCTCCTCCAAGGCGCAGGACGGCGGCCGCGAGCCGCGCTCCCGGCCCGGCTGGGCCGAGCTGCCGAGCTCCGCGCCGGTAGCCGAACCCGGACGAAGCTCATGATCCCGGCTCCGGCCACCGGTTGTGCTGCTCGGTGGCCCTGGGCCCGGGACGACGAGCCTCTCCCGCACGCGCGATGAGCCTCGACGGCTCGTCGGTGCTCGTCACCGGCGGCACACGAGGGATCGGTCTGGCAATCGCGCTCCGGCTCGTCCGTGACGGCGCCAAGCGCGTCGTGCTCGGCTACATGCGCAACGACACCGCAGCCGAACAGGCGGCAGAGATCGTACGGGCCGAGGGCGGCGAGCCGGTGCTCGTGCGCGGCGAGGTCTCTAAGGCGAGCGTCGTCGCGGAGCTCGCGTCGCACGGGCCGTACCGCGTCGTCGTGCACAACGCGGCGACCGGCGTGATCCGTCCCGCGCTCGAGACCGAGGACAAGCACTGGGACTGGACACTGAACGCGAACGCCCGCGCGCTGCTCGCGATCACACGCGCAACCGCACCTTCGATGGACGAGGGCTCGTCGATCGTCGCGATCTCGAGCCTGGGCTCGCACCGTGTGCTCGAGAACTACGTGCTCGTCGGTACGTCTAAGGCGGCGCTCGAGTCGGTTGTGCGCTATCTCGCCGTCGAGCTCGCGCCGCGCGGTATCCGCGCGAACGCCGTCTCGGGCGGCGTCGTCGACACCGGCGCGCTCGAGCACTTCCCGAACAAGGAGGAGATGCTGCGCTCGGTGGAGCGCACACCCGCCGGCCGCCTCGTCGAGCCGGACGACATCGCCTCTGCCGTCTCCTTCCTTTGCTCGCCCGATGCTGCGATGGTGCGTGGGCAGACGCTCATCGTCGACGGCGGGTTCTCGCTGCTCGCATAGGGAGTCAGGAAGACCCGTGGAGCCCACCGAACGAAACCGCCGAGCCTTCGACGATCGCCATTTCGGGCGGGCGGGGCCGCGGCGCGGACTCCCGGCGATCGTGCGCCAGACGCTCGGCGACCTCACGAAGAAGCGCGTGCTGCACCTCAGCTGCGGCACCGGTGAAGGCGCCGCCGAGCTCGCGGAGCTCGGCGCCGTCGTCACGGCGATCGACGAGTCGGTCGAGGTGCTCGACGCTGCGCGCGAGCACTGGCCGTCGATCCTGTGGGTGCAGGGCGACGTGCAGGCGCTGCCTGCCGAGTTGCGCCGCCGGCGCTTCGACCTCGTCTACAGCCCCGAGGGCGTGTTGCCGCGGCTTGCCGATCTGGAGGGCTGGGCGCGCGGGATCGCTGCGGCGATGCCGTCGCGCGGCGAGCTGTTGATGTACGAGGAGCACCCGGTCGCGGAGTGCGTCGACCGGCTGTTGCGCTGGCACCACGACTACTTCGACGAGTCGCTCCCGGGCGAGCGCCTGTGGCGGCTCGGGCAGATCGTCACCGCGATCGGCCGCGCCGGCATGAAGGTCGAAGCGCTCGAGGAATATCCCGGCGACACGGCATGGCGCCGGCATGACCGGCGCGTGCCGGGCAGCTTCCTGCTGTACGCGCGGCGCGAAACGTAGCGCCGCCCCTCGTTCGATGCTGTTTCAGCCGGAAGCGCACGACGTGCTCACGGACGAGCCGTGGAGCGCTGAACGGATACGAACGGCGATCGCCTCGATCGTTGCCGACGCGGAGAGCGCCTTCGACGATGGTTGGCCGACGCATCCACAGGACGAGGTCAACGACGTGTCCGCCGCGCGGCGGCGATCGGTGTATCTCGGGGGTGCCGGGGTCGTGGATGCACTCCACCGCCTCGCGCGGCGGGGGCTCGTCGAGTTGCGACGGGACTACGTGCCGTATCTCGAACGGTCGCTGGAAGCCCCGCCGGATTTTCCCGACGAGGATGCGGATCGCAGCCTTTGGATGGGTGAGGCCGGCATCCGGCTGGTGGTACAGCGGTGCTCGCCGTCGGCAGTCAATCTCGAGCGGCTGTCCGAGCTGATCGCGGCGAACGAGCGAGACGAACGCTGCGAGGTGATGTGGGGCAGCCCCGGCACGATTCTCGCGGGGCGCGAGCTCGGGCTCGACGTGACACCGAGCATCGAGTGGTTGCACGACCGGCGTGACCTGGAAGGCCTGTGGACGCAGCAGCTGTACGGGCAGACCAGGCGGTTTCTCGGCCCGGCGCACGGGTTCGCAGGGTGCGTGCTTGCGCTCGGTGATGTCGGCGCCGTCTCGGAGACGCTCGAGCGCTTCGCCGTCGAAGAGGATGGACTCGTCAACTGGCCGCCCCTTGCCGGGATGCGACTCGACGGAAACCGCGACGGCCAGATCCGCACGCAATGGTGTCACGGCGCGCCCGGGATCGTCGCGACGCTCGCCCCTGCCCTCGACGAGGCGCTTGCGGCCGCGGGCGGCGAGTTGACGTGGCGGGCTGGGCCGCTCCGAAAGGGCGCGAACCTCTGCCACGGCACAGCAGGGAACGGATACGCATTCCTGGCCCTGCTCGAGCGCACGGGTGACGAGCGGTGGCTCACGCGAGCGCGCGCGTTCGCGATGCACGCCGCAGCCCAGGTGGAGCGCAGCCGATCGGATTACGGACGGTACACGCTCTGGACGGGCGACCTCGGCACGGCGCTCTACCTCGCCGACTGCATCGACGGCAGAGGAGAGCTACCCCTGCCGTAGGGCGATCACGAGCGTCAGCGCCCGCCGCCGAACAGGCCGCCCTCGAAGGTGAGGATCACCTTCGAGCGGGGCGGCTGCTCGCATGCGACCGGGGCGAGCTGCCGCTCGACCCGGTTCGACTTTCGCTGCGACCCGCGTACGTTGCAGGAGCGCGTGCGCCGGTCGGCCGCCGACACCGGAACGCGCAGCACGCGGACGTGCGCAGATGACATGACGTGCAGCCCGGCGTGCGACGCCGGAGCCGGCCCCGCCGGTGCGACGGCGGCGAGAAACGCTGCGACGAGCCCGCTCAGCGTGGCCATGCCCACAGGTTACGCCTCAGGAGGCGAGCCGGTCGAGCGCCTCATCGAGCTCCTCGTCGCTGATCGTCAGCGGTGGGGTCGCCTGGATGAGCGAGCCGTCGAGCCCGGCCGGGACGACGAGCACGCCGCGCGCGAGGGCCTCGTCGGCGTCACCGGCCCGTGCCCGCAGGAGGCCGCGCCCGTGCCAGCCCGCCTGCTCGAAGCCTTCGCCGGCCGCGACGACCCGGTCGAGCAGGGCCGGCAGCTCGTCGAGGAGGACGAGCGCGGCGGCGCAGGCGAGCGGGCTGCCGACGTGGGTGTGCGTGTACACGTCCTCCGGGCCCATGTCCCAGAGCTGCTCGAGCCCATCGCGATAGAAGAGCGCCGCGGAGAGCGGGATGCCGCCTCCGAGTGCCTTGCCGATGCAGAGCACGTCGGCGACGTCGGCACCCGGATAGACCTCGCCGGTGCGGCCGAGCCCTGCGTAGATCGAGTCGACGACAAGCAGTGCGCCCGCCTCGTCGCAGCGGCGCCGCAACGTCTCGAGAAACTCCGGCGGCGGCACGCGCGAGCCCGCCCGGCCCTGCACCGGCTCCACGATCACGCAAGCCGTGTCGGCCGGCAGCGCCCCCGGATCCTCGCCCCACGCGCGGCGGTGCACCGGCCCGGGCAGCCACTGCGCGAACGGCGCGCGGAACTGCTCGAAGCCGGTCGCCGCGAGCGCGAGCAGACCGGTGCCGTGATACGCGCCGTCGAACGCGACGATTCCGGGGCGGCCTGTCGCGAGCAGCGCGGTGCGCAGCGCGATCTCGACCGCGTCCTCGCCCGTGACGCCGAGCTTCGCCGGTCGCGGCAGCGCCTCGCGCAGGCGCAGCGTCACCTCCGCGTCCGCGAGGTCGCCGAGCGCATGCACGACCTCCTGTGAACGCCACGCCTCGAGGATGCGCGGATTGCGGTGCCCGAGGGCTGCGACGCCGAAGCCTCCGGTCAGGTCGAGCAGCTCGCGTCCGTCGGCGAGCGTGACGCGACAGCCTTCCGCCTTCGCCCAGATCACGTCGCGCGGCCGAAGGCTCGGCCGACCGTCGCACGCGCGATCGTGCCCGCCATCGCCGGATTCTCCTGGAGCCGACGCAGCGAGTAGGCGTACCACTGCTCGCCGAACGGCACGTAGACGCGCAGGCGGTGGCCTGCCGCGACGAGCTCGCTCGCGCGCTGCTCGCGTACACCGAGCAGCATCTGGAGCTCGTACGCGTCGCGCCCGAGGCCGCGCTCGCCGACGATGCGCAAGGCCTGCTCGATCAGCCACTCATCGTGCGTCGCGACGCCGACGTACGCACTCGCGTCGAGCAGCGAGTCGAGGCAGCGAACGAAGCTGGCACGGATGGCGTCCGCATCGGTGAACGCGATCGACGACGGCTCGACATAGATGCCCTTGCAGAGACGCACGTTCGGTCGCAAGTCGGCGAGTCCCTGGATGTCGTCGAGCGTGCGGCGCAGGTACGCCTGAAGCACGATGCCCAGGTTCTCGTGTCCGTCCTCGCGCAGCTCGCGGTAGAGACGCAGGGTGTCGTCGGTCGTCGACGAGTCCTCCATGTCGATGCGCACGAAGTTGCGGTCGTTCGCCGCCTGCCGCACGACGTCCTCGAGATTTGCGCGGCATGTCTCGTACGAGAGTCCAAGCCCGAGCGCGGTCAGCTTGATGCTGACGTTCGACTCGAGCCGGTCGCGCTCGATCTCGTCGAAGACGTCACGGTACGCCTGTGCGATAGCGCGCGCATCTTCTTCACGTGTGATCTCCTCGCCGAGCACGTCGATCGTCGCGAGCTTTCCCTCGACGTTCAGCCGCTTCACGACGCGCACCGCCTCGTCGAGCGTCGCGCCGGCGATATACGGCGCGGAGAACATCTGCACGACCGGCCGCGGAACGACGGGCAGCAGACGGACGAGGGCTCGATCGAGCAGCGTCACGGGCGGCGCGATTGTATTCCGACGGTGCTTTACGTCTCGCGCATGAAGCCCTGGCGTGCAGCGCTGACGAGCGCCACCGCCTCGGGGAAGAGCAAGCGCATGGCGTCGCGGAGCGCGACCGCCTGCTCGTCGACGCCGCCCGCCGGCTGCATCTGCGCGAGCGCTGCGGCCGTCAACTCGACAGCGGTGTTCAGCGTCAGCGTCGCGAACTGCTCACGCTGCGCTTCCTGCACGCTTTCGGCCTGCTGCTCCGCGAACTCCCGTAGGCCCCGCATGAGGTCCTCGGGGTCGCCGCCGAAGGGAAATCCGAATCCGCCGCTGCCTTCCATGGTCGAAGTGTAGGCGAGGCGAGGGGGGCTAGGTGAGCGGGCCCTTGTACCGCTCCTCGACCTGGGCCGCCAGGGCCTCGACTGCGGGCATCGACTGCTGGAGCGCGGCTGCGAAGGGCGAGCCCGAGTCCTCGCCCAGCGCGCGCTCGAGCCGACGCGAGGCCACGCCGAGGCCGTCGAGATAGGCGGTCGAGGCGACGCGCGGCTCGGGCTGAAGAGCCTGCTCCAGGTCGAGCGCGGCCTGCTCCGCCTGCTCGATCCCTTCGGGGGCCTCCCGCTCGCGCAGGTTGGCGAGCGTGGCCCGCAGCTCGGGGACGTCGCCGCCTCCCGCGGTCTCGTCGGCCACCTCGCACAGCGCCGCGAGCGACGCTGCGTCGTGCACTGCGCGGCGGCTCTCGACGGGCGCGCCGAGCTCGTCGAGCGCAAGCCATGTGTGCTCGCCCGCGTCCGATTCGTACGCGCAGAGGTAGATGCGCCCCGCGCCGAGCGGCTCGGCGGCGAGAATGCCCGTGACATGCTCCCCGGGCGCCGCGAACGACGCGGCGGCCTCGGCGATGCGCTCCAGATCGTCGCTCAGCGCCACCCGTTCAGCATACGTTCGCCCCTCACGATGACCTCCTTGGACACCGACACGATCCTGCGAGGCGAGCGCCTGACGTTGCGCACGCCGCGCGACGGCGACGCGGAAGCGCTCACGGCCATCCTCGCCGAGCCGGAGGTCATGCGCTGGTGGGGCACGAACGACCTCGCAAGCGTGCGCGACGACCTTGCGGCGGGGTTCGTGATCGTCATCGACGACGCGCCCGCGGGATGGGTGCTCTACACGGAGGAGACCGCTCCGGGCTACATGTACGTCGGGTTCGACATCACGCTGACCACCTCGGCGCAGGGGCAGGGCTACGGGCGCGAGGCGCTGCGGCTCGCGATCCGCCATTTCGTCAGCCGCGGCCACCACCGCTTCACGATCGATCCGGCGGTGCACAACGAGCGCGCGATCCGCTGCTACACGGCCGTGGGCTTCAAGCCGGTCGGCGTGATGCGCGACTACGAGCGCATCGACGACGGGCCCTGGCACGATGCCCTCCTCATGGATCTCCTCGCCCACGAGCTCGTCGGCTGATCGCGACGGTGGGCGCCTCGACGAGAACCGAGCACGCGCGCGAGCTGTTCGCGCCGCTCGGCCCGACGTACGACCGGTACGCCCGGCTCCTCTCGTTCGGGCAGGATCCACGCTGGCGCGCGTTCCTGGTCTCGCGCATCCCGCATGAGGCGACACGCGTGGCCGACATCGCGAGCGGCACGGCCGCCGTCTCGATCGCGCTTGCGCGAGCATCTCCACAGCGCACCGTCGTCGGCATCGACCAGAGCGCGGAGATGCTCGCCGCCGGACGCGCGCGCGTCGAGCGCGCGGGTCTCGGCGATCGGATCGAGCTCCGCGAAGGGCGCGCCGAGGTGCTGCCGTTCGCCGACGCGGAGCTCGACGCGCTCACGTTCACGTACCTCCTGCGCTATGTCGACGATCCTGCCGCGACCCTGCGCGAGCTCGCCCGCGTCGTGAAGCCCGGCGGCACGGTCGCGATGCAGGAGTTCGGGCTGCCGCGCGGCATCTGGCGGCCGCTCTGGGAGCTCTACGTGCGCGTCGGGCTGCCGCTCGCAGGCAAGGTCGTGTCGCCCGGATGGCACGAGGTCGGGAGCTTCCTCGGCCCGAGCATCCGCGGCTTCTACGAGCGGCTGCCGCTCGACGAGCAGCTCGATCTCTGGCGCGACGCCGGCATCACCGACGTCCGCTGCCGGCGGCTCAGCGTCGGAGGCGGCGTCGTGGTCTGGGGCACGCGCGCGTGACCGGCGCGGCCCGTCCGGCGTTCTACGCGCTGCGACCGGGCGGCTGGCGCGACTACGTGACACTGCTGCACCCGCCGTACACGCTCTGGCACCTCTCGTACGTCGCGCTCGGCGCCGCGCTCGCGCCGCGGATGCGCTGGGGGATGCTCGGCTGGACGACGCTCGCGTTCCTGCTCGCGATGGGAGTCGGCGCGCACGCACTCGACGAGCTGCAGGGACGCCCGCTGCGCACGCGGATTCCCGACGGTGTGCTGATAGCACTTGCCGTGGTGTCGATCGGCGCCGCCTGTGCGATCGGCGTGGTCGTGGCGACGCAATCGACGCTGTGGCTCCTGGCCTTCGTCGCTGCGGGCGGCTTCATCGTGGTCGCCTACAACCTCGAGCTGCTCGGCGGCGCGCTGCACTCCGACGCCTGGTTCGCCGGCGCCTGGGGCGCCTTCCCGGTGCTGACGGCGTACTTCGCCTCGGCCGAGCGCATCCGGGCCGAGGCGGTCGCGGCAGCCGCCTTCGCCTTCGTCGTCAGCCTCGCTCAGCGGCGCCTCTCGACCGAGGCGCGGCGCGTCCGGCGCGGCGGCGGTGAGCTCCCGCCCGACGCCGAGCGGCTGCTGCGGGCACCCGAGAGCGCGCTGCGCCTGCTCTCCGCCGCGCTGCCCGCACTCGCTGGGGCGCTGCTGCTGATGCGCGCCGGCTGAGGCGCCCCGTACCATGCGACCGGTGTCCCTGACGACCGCGTTCGAGATCGCCGGCGCCGCGGGTGTCGTCCTCGCAGCTTTCACGCTCGGGGCCGTCGCCGTGCGCTCCGTGGGCAGGCTCGTGCTCGGCCTCCTCGCCGGGCTCATCTCAGGTGGCGCTGTGGCCGCCTGGATCTACGTCGCGTTGCGACATCAGCGCGAGATCGCCCTCTCGGCCGTCACGCTCACCGGCTGCGCCGTCGCCGCGTGGGCCTCGCTTCTGCTGCGCCACGCGCTGCGGCGTGCGGAGACGATCGACGAACACCTGAGCAACGCGCAGGCAAGGCTGCGCGAGCTCGTCGACAAGGAAGCTGCCGACCGCGGCGAGGAGCTCGAGCGCACGCTCGCCCGCGCCCGCGCAGACTCCGTCTCTCTCCTCGTCGAGGAAGAGCGCAAGATCGCCGAGGAGCGCCGCAACGAGTTCGCTGCGCGCGAGCGGGAGGTCGTCGCGTCGCTGACCGAGGCGCTCACCTCTGCGCAAGCGCAAGTCGATCTGCGGCTCGCATCGTGGGCACAGGATCTCGACCGCGCATCTGAGGCGACGAAGGTGCGCATCTCCGAGCTCACACAGCACCAGAAGCGACTGCTCGTCGACGTGGAGGCGCGACTCGCCTCCGACGCCGACCGGCTCGCAGCCGAGAGCGAGGACCAGCGCGCCGCGCTCGCGCGTATGCGCGCGGAGGTCGAGAAGGCGCTCGAAGAAGCGCTCTCGGTCGCGCGTACGGAGCTCGACACGCATGCAGCCGAGCGGCGGCGCGCGATGCACGAGCTCGACGAGCGCCTGCGGCGGCGCGAGAAGGAGACGCTCGAGCTGATCGAGCGCGAGGAGCGCGAGGCCGCGCAACGCATCCGCGCCGGCTTCGAAGACGTGCAGCGCCGGCAGATCGAGCAGATGGAGCGCATCGTGCAGCGCGCCACGACGACGTATTCGGACGAGGCGGCGTCGCAGATGGCGGCGCTCGTGAAGTCGGGCCGCGAGCACGCGGCGCAGCGGCTCTCGCGCGAGCTCGACCGTTCGGTCGAGGTGTTCGCACGCGAGGCCGAGGCAGTGCTGGCCGAGCGGCTCGCGCACGTCGGCGACGCCGGCGCCCAGCGGCTCGAGCGAAGGCTCACCGAGGCGACCAACGCGCTCGAGCGGCAGCGCGACGAATGGATGGGCGCCCTCGACGGCCGCATCGCCGAGCTGGAGGCCGACGTGCGGCGGCGGCTCGAAGACCTCGGCGCCGACGCCGAGGCGGAGCGCGCGGTGCTCGAGGCGCGCCTCCAAGAGCTCGTCCGGCGCTTCGATGCGACCGGCGCCCTCCGTGGATCTTCATAGAAGCTTTACGTCCGCGGCGCGATTCACGCCAACAAATCCAGGGGAGGGTTCGTCCTAGCAACAACGAACCACTGGAGCCATGAGCGAGATGACAGAGATCGCACTCCCCGAGACCAGCGAAAGCTCCAAAGTCGAGAGCTGGCGGCTTCACGTGCTGATCGAGGCCGGCTACCCCCTCTCGCTCGCCGAACGCCTTGCAGTGAGCGACGCGGACCTGCATCTCGCCGTCGAGCTCGTCCGCAGCCGCGGCTGCGCGCACGAGACGGCCGCCGAGATCCTGCTCTAGACCCGAGCTCTCGCGTTCTTGCCCCCCGGTTAGGCTGGGGGCGTGAGCAAGGTCGCGCCGCTCCCGTACGACGACCGCACGGTCTATTCCGTTGCGACTTTCAACAAGGGAATCGCGCAGTACCTTGGGCGCCTACCGACCGTCTGGGTAGAGGGCGAGGTAACCGAGCTACGCCGTCACGAGCGTTGGGCGAGCGTCTTCTTCACGCTCAAGGATCCCGCCGACGGCTCGTCGCTCGGTGTGACGATGCCACGCGGACGGTTCGACGGACTTCGTCTCGACCTCGTCGACGGCGAGCGCGTGCACGTCTTCGGCCGCCCGGAGCTGTACGAACAGCGCGGCGACCTCCGGCTACGCGCGCTTTCGATCGAGCGCTTCGGCGTCGGCGCCCATCTCGCCGCGCTCGAGCGGCTGAAGACGGCGCTCGCGGCGGAAGGCCTATTCGCGGCAGACCGCAAGCGCGCGCTGCCGCTGCTCCCACGGCGCATCGGGCTCGTCACCGGCAACGACGCCGCAGCGAAGCGCGATGTGATCACGACGATCCAGACACGGTTCCC
>JAOPYX010000177.1 GCA_025964535.1 Actinomycetes bacterium
CTCGCGGTGCAGATCGGCTTCGACGAGTACGAGGCGGCCCCCGGTGACTCGATCGCGTTCGACTCGAGCAGGCCGCATCGCCTCTGGACAGTCGGCGACGAGCCCGTCGTCGCGATCTGGATGGTGCTCGGCGGCTCGTAGAGAAGTAACCGAGCTCGTTGGTCGCGCCACGCATAGCTCTGATATGGTTGGACGAGCCAATGTTGGACTCGCCAACTAAGATAGAGCCTGCCTCACCTGATCCGAAGGAGCCGTCGATTCCTCCGACGTGGACGCTGCTCCTGCGTGCCCATGCAGCGGCGACGCAGCAGATCAGCGGCCTGCTCCAGGCTGAGCACCGGCTGTCGATCAACGACTACGAAACCCTCTCTGCGCTTGCGCACGCGCCTGGCCGGCGCTTGCGGAGAGTCGACCTCGCTCGCCGGTTGCTCCTGACCCCCTCGGGCGTGACCCGCCTGCTCGACCGCCTCGAGGACTCCGGTCTCGTCGAGCGCGCAGGCAGTGACGTCGATCTGCGAGTGGCCTACGCGCAGCTCACCGTCACGGGCGCTGCAAAGCTCGAAGCAGCCGCCCGCAACCACGTCGCCGCAATTTGCGCGCTGCTCGAAGCCTGCCTTTCGGCGCCCGAGATCGCGCAGCTCGGGGACCTGCTCGGCAGGCTCTCCGCGGTCTGAGTCGGCTACCGCTCGGAGAGCGCGTCGGTGTGGTATTCGAGGACCCGGCTGAGCAGCCGCGTCAGTTGCTCGCGCTGCTTCGGCGAGAGCGGGCTCAGTAGCTCGTCTTGCACGTTCGCCAGGACCTTGTCGAGCCGGCGGAACTGTGCGCGGCCGGCCGGGGTGATGCTGATGATGTTGCGCCGGCGATCGATCGGATCGGCTGTGCGCTCGACGAGCCCGCGGTCAACGAGCTCGTCGATCGTCGCGACCACGTCGCTTCGGTCGAGGCCGGCGTGGCGGCCGACTTCGACCTGGCTGCCCGACCCGAATTCCTGGAGCGAGGCAAGTACGCGGTAGTGGTAGGGCCGAGCGTTCGCCGCGCCGAGCGCGGCCGTGAGCAAACGGTGATGGTGCACCGAGGTCTGGCCGATGAGCCAGCCGGGTCGCTTTCGCAGCGCCGCTGGGGTCACGTCGTCGATTGGTCGCATCGCAGCAAGTGTAGCGGTGAATTGGCGCGACCAACCATTCTCGTGGTATCGTTGGACATACCAACGATTCTCCGACAAAGGGAGTTACTGATGACAGTCACGCAGACCCTAAACCCGCAGATCCTCGGTCAGGCCGAGAAGGCCCACGCTGCTCTTCTCGGCCGCATCCTCGAGGGCACGCCGAACACGTATCACCACTGGGTCGCCTTCAACATCATCGTTGCGGGTGATGGACGAATCGATACCGACGCCTTCGTGGAGAGGATGACCGGCGGATTGAAGGTCGACGACGCGGCGGCTCGTGCCGTCATCGACGAGCTGGCCGAAGGGCACATGATCGAGACGACGTCCTCCGACGCGGCCGTACTCGAGCTCACCGACGACGGTCGGGAGACGTACCGCTGGATCCGTCAGGCAGTCGACGAGACCATCCGGTCGCTGTACGCGGACATCTCGGCTGACGATCTTGCAACCGCAGGCCGCGTCCTCGCCCTCATCACCGCGCGGGCCAACGCCGAGCTCGCCGGCGGCTCTTGATCCTCGAAGGCGTGACGATGACGGTCTACGCGATCAAGACCGGGACCGTGGCGATCGTCGTCGGCGATCGCTCTCATTGCGTTCTCGTCGGTCTCCTCGAGCGACCGCCGAGCCTGAGGAACTCCCGCTCGGCGTCGGTCGGCGCCAAGGTCGCTGCGCGCTCGTAGGCGTTTGCGGCCTCGCTCTCGCGGCCGAGCCGCATGAGCAGATCGGCCCGTGTGGCGTGGAAGGGGTGGTAGTTGTCCAGGTCCAGCTCGTCGACAAGCGCGAGCGCGGCGGCGGCGCCCTCCAGCTCGCCGATGGCGATCGCGCGGTTGAGTGCGACGACCGGCGTCGGGACGATTGCAAGGAGATGGTCGTAGAGGGCGACGATCTGCGACCAGTCGGTGTCCTCGAGCGTTGGCGCGTCGGCGTGCACGGCGTTGACGGCGGCCTGGAGCTGGTAGGCGCCCGGTTGGTTGTGGCGCAGGCAGCGGCGGACGATCGCGTGGCCTTCGTCGATCAGGGCGCGATCCCAACGGCTCCGGTCCTGTTCGCCGAGCAGCGCGAGGCTGCCGTCCGGGCGAATGCGCGATGCACGGCGGGACTCGGTCAGGAGCAGCAACGCGAGCAGGCCGGCCACCTCCGGCTCGTCGGGCATGAGCGTCGCGAGCATCCGCGCCAGGCGGATTGCCTCGGCGCAGAGACCAGGTTCCGTTTGGCTGGTCTGGCCGGCCGTGTAGATGAGGTAGACGACGGCGAGCACGGGGCGCAAGCGGCCGGGGAGCTCGTGCTCTTCGGGGACGCGGTAGGGAATTCGGGCGGCCCTGATCTTGCGCTTGGCACGTGCGAGACGGGTCGCCATCGTGGGCTCGGTGACGAGAAAGGAGCGTGCAACCTCCTTGGTCGTCAGGCCTCCCAGTAGTCGGAGCGTGAGCGCTACCTGCGCGTCGGTGGCGAGTGCCGGGTGGCAGCAGGTGAAGATGAGGCGGAGCCGGTCGTCCTGCACGGGTCTCGTTTCCTCGGAAAGGGCGGAGTCGTCGTTCCCCGGCATGAGCACCGTCACCTCGCCGAGAAGCTCTTTTCCACGAGCCTCGCGGCGGAGGCGGTCGACGGCTCGATTGCGGCGGTTGTCGTGATCCAGCCGCCCGGGTTTGGCGGCAGGCCGTCGCGTGCCCATACGCGTAGGGCGACGGCGAAAGCCTCCTGTACCGCGTCCTCGGCGAGGTCGATGTCGCCGAAGGCGCGGATCAGGGCGGCGATCGATCGGCCGGACTCCTCGCGGAAGATCCGGCCGACCGCCGCTTCGTCGAGCCGAGAGATGGCGTTGATGTCCTCCAGTCTCAGGCCTCGGCTACGTGTCTGAAGGGGCGGACCTCGATCGGCTTCGCGACTGCGGCGCTGGTCTTCGACGCCCAGGCGAGGGCGGTGTCGAGGTCGTCGGCCTCGATGATGTAGAAGCCGCCCAAATGTTCCTTCGCCTCGGCGAAGGGGCCGTCGGTGGTCAGTACGTCGCCGTTGGACACGCGCACGACCG
>JAOPYX010000187.1 GCA_025964535.1 Actinomycetes bacterium
ACCGCGCACCGCCGGCGCGGCCGTCGAGACGGGCGTCGTGGACGTCACGACGAACCTCGCGTACCAGAACGCTTCCGCCGCCGGAACCGGAATGGTGCTCACGGCGTCCGGGGAGGTGCTGACGAACAATCACGTCATTCGGGGAGCGACGACGATTCGTGTCATCGATCCCGCAACGGGACACAGGTACGCGGCGACGGTCGTCGGATACAGCGTCAGCAACGACGTTGCAGTCCTGCAGCTGAAGGGCGCTTCGAAGCTGCACACGGTCGCGCTCGGCGACTCATCGGCCGTGAGGATCGGTCTGCGCGTAACGGGCGTTGGCAACGCCAACGGCGTAGGCGGCCGACCGGCCTCCGCACCGGGCACGGTTACGGGCGTCGGCCGCTCGATCACCGTCTCCGACGGCCCCGGTCTCACCGAGCGACTCGGAGGCCTCATCCGTACCAATGCCGCGCTCCGGCCCGGCGACTCGGGCGGGCCGCTCGTCGATGCAGCCGGCCGAGTGATCGCCATGATCACAGCAGGCTCGACCAGTTCGCAGTACCGGTCCGCCAGTCAGGTCTTTGCGATTCCGATCAACCGTGCGCGCGCACTCGCCAAACAGATCGCAGCACATCACGCGTCGGCAACCGTCCATGTCGGCTCGACGCCGTTCATCGGCGTCAGCGTCTCGCCCGCCCCCGGCCAGAGCGCGGGCGCACTCGTCGCCGGCGTCGTCTCAGGATCTCCCGCCGACCACGGCGGCGTCGTCGCGGGGGACACGATCACCGCCCTCGACGGCCAGCCGATCGCCTCGTACCGCGACCTCGGCACACTCCTGATCCGACACAACGCCGGCACCACCGTCGCGCTCCAGTGGATAGACCAAACGGGTGCGACGCAAACTGCCAACGTGCAGACAGCCGACGGCCCCCCTCAGTAGGGAGTCATTCGTGGGGTCGCGCATGTCTCATCCAGTAACAGCGCCGTCGGCGCCGAGTTGTGGCTTCAGCTGCGTGGCCATGACGGAGCCGCGTGCGTCGACCGCATCGACAGAGACGACTTGATCGCCATCGCCGGGGCCGTGACCGGCAGGCAGGTCGATCATGAAGTGATGTGTCGTCACGGGCACCGTCTTCTCGGCGCCACCCGCGAAGTGAACGACGATGCGGGTGGCAGGAGCCTGCGCGTAGCCGTACACCAGCGCCACGGGATGTCCCTGTACGCGCGTCCACGAGAATGTTGCATCGATGGCCCGCGTGTGACGGAGCGAGCAGCCTCCGGAGAGGTTCGGTGCACCGTCCCGCTGGCGGTCGTTGGCGAAGTCGAGGAACTGGCACTCGCCGCCGGCGACAGTCGGGGCGACCCACAAATACGCTGGCCCACCTGCCGTCTCGAGCACGGCTGCAGCCGTCGTCTCCGCGACGATGACGCCCGTGGTGGCGGCATGAGATGCGAGCGTCGCCTTCACGCCCGCGCCGAACTCGACCTGAGCTTGAACGTCGAGCGGCGCGGGGCTTCCGACGAATACGAGCCGGCTCACCGCGAACGCCGTGCCGGCGACCGCTGCCGCGACAATCATGACGACCACGAGAGCGGCCCGGCGGCGAAACCATGACCGGTGGTCAAGGCGCAGGTCGAGGGCTCGACGCGCAGCAGCCCGCGCGGAGGTCGCGTCTAGATCCGCGTCGATCCCGAAGGCCCTGATGCGTGCTAGCTCGTCCATTGTGCAACCCCCTCGTCTGACGGTTGAGATCCAGGAGCAGGATCGAGATTTGCGCGCAGGATGCGTCGGGCGCGGTTGAGCCGCGAGCGCACCGTTCCGACGGGAATGTCGAGTGCCGCTGCGATCTCCTCGTAGGAGAGATCCGCCCATGCCGACAAGAACACCGCCTCGCGGTCTCGCGGCGCCAGCGACACAAGTGCACTCGCAACCGCACGATCGATCGCGGTCGAAGCACCAACCGCGGCCTCGTCAGTCACGCCGGTACCGGCTAACGTCCGCAGGCGTCGCTCCTCGCTTCGTCGATGGCGACGGAGCTTGTTCGCAGCGATCCCGTATAGCCAAGGCAGCGCGTCGGCGCGATCGAGGTTGTAGCAGCGGCGATGCTCCAGCGCCGCCAAGAAGACCGAGGAAGAGATGTCTCGTGCGAGATCGGCACCCGCTCGGCGGGCGACATAGCGATAGATCGCATCGAAATGACGTTCGAAGATCTCCCCGAATGCCTCGCGATGTTGGAGCGAGGTGGCAATCACCTCGGCGTCGGTACGAGTCCGATCCACACCCATACTTCACCGCAAGCGACCGGAAAGTTCACGCCATGCTCGTTCTGCTTAGTCTCCGGCATGGGCGAACGCCTCATCGCTGTCGGAGAGGTCATGCTCGACATCGCGAGCGCGGAGCTCGCACCGGGTGAGACGACGCACGCGCCCATCCGTGTGCGCGCGGGCGGCTCGCCCGTCACGGCGGCACTCTGGGCCTTCTCCTGCGGCATCGACGCAACCGTCGTCGGTCGCGTCGGCGCAGACCACGCCGGGATTGCGGTGCGGGCGTCGATTGCTGACGCCGGGGTCGATCCGCGCCTGTCCGTCGACCCAGAGCGCCCGACCGGCACGTTCCTCGAGGCGGGCACGGGTGCACACCGGGCGATCGTCGCCGATCGTGGCGCCAACGCCGGCCTGAGCGTCTCGGACATCGGCGAGCTTTCCGCCGCGGCTGTGCTCGTCTCCGGCTACGTCCTCCTGCACGACGACACGGCGGAGGCCGGACGCGCAGCGATCGAGCGTGCCGCGACCTCCTGGCTTGCCGTCGACGCCGGTTCGGCGGGGCTCGTCACGCGGCTCGGCGCAGAGGCAGCGCTCGACTGGATGAGCGGTGCAAACGCGATCTTCGCCGACGCCGACGAGGCGCAAGCCCTTACCGGTGAGACGGGCGAGGCAGCAGCGACCCTGCTCGCCGAGCGCTTCAGGCTCGTGTGCGTGAAGCTGGGCGCAGCCGGCGCGGTTGCCAGCCTCGACGGCATCGTCGAGCGTCGCTCACCGCCGGAGCGCCTCCTCCAAGGAGCGGCGGGGGCCGGCGATGCGCTCGCAGGCGTCCTCCTGGCAGGCCTCGTGCTCGGGCTCGACCTCGGCGACGCCCTCGAGCGAGCGTGCGCGGCGGGAACACGGGCGGCGGCCGGCAGGGCGCCGGGCTAGCTTCCGTCGAACTCGGGCTTGCGTTTCTCCCCGAAGGCCTCGACGCCTTCTCGGAAATCGTGCGAGGAGCGCAGCATCCCATAGGCGAACCCCTCGATCTCCAACCCGACGTGCAGCGGGGCGTCGTACGCGGTGTTCAGCACGCGCTTGAGCGTCGTGAGCGCCAGCGGCGAAAGCTCCGCGAGCTCGTCGAGCAAGCGCTGCACCGCAGCGTCGAGATCTGCTGCCGGCACGACCTCGGTGACGAGCCCGAGCGTCAGGGCTTCGTCGGCGCTCACGCGGCGGCCGCGCATGATGATGTCCTTCGCGCGGCCGAGCCCGACCATTCGCGCGAGTCGCTGCGTGCCCCCGCTGCCCGGGATCATGCCGAGCTTGATCTCGGGCAACGCAATCTCGAGGTCGCTCGAGGCGATGCGGAAGTCGCAGGCAAGCGCCAGCTCGAGGCCGACGCCGAATGCATACCCGTGGAGCCGCGCGATCACCGGCTTCGGACACCGCTCGGGTGCGGCGACATTCCATGCGAGGCGCGAAACCTCTTCCGGCTCGCGCTGGAGGAAGCCGGCGATGTCACCCCCGGCTGTGAACGCGTCCCCCTCTCCGGCGAGCACGATCGCACGCACCGATGCATCGCGTCCCAGCTCGGCGAAGGCCTGCGCGAGCTCGTCGCGTGCGGGCATCGATACGCGGTTGAACTTGCCCGGCACGTCGAGCGTGATCCGCGCGACCCCTGCCGCCGTCTCGATCCGGAAGCCGTCGTGGCGCGCTGTCTGCTCTTCGGTCATGCCGTCACCTCCTCGCCCCTCAACATCCGGCGCAGGATCTTCCCAGCCGGGCTCTTCGGCAGATCCTCGACGAATCGGTACTCCCGCGGTCGCTTGAACCGCGCAAGCGACTCGTCCGCGAGGCAGTGCGCGTCCAACTCCTCGGCCGTCGTCCCGGGCTCCGCGACGACGAAGGCGACGACGCGGTGGCCCCAGCGGTCGTCCGGCGCGCCGACCACCGCGACCTCCCGCACCCTGTCGTGGCGTGCGAGGACGTCCTCGACCTCGAGCGGATGGATGTTCTCACCGCCCGAGATGATCATGTCGTCGGTGCGCCCGACGACCCACAGGTCGCCGTCCTCGTCGACACGCCCCATGTCGCCCGTGTAGTACCAGCCGTCGCGGATCGCCTTCTCGTCGGCGTCGGGCCGGTGCCAGTAGCCCTGGAACGCCTCGTCGGAGTCGAGCCGGCAGACGATCTCGCCTTCCTCCCCGCTCGCGACCTCGTCGCTGGGGCTCGAGCCCGGCCGCACGAGCCTCAGCTGTGCATTCAGTGACGCGCGGCCCGCGCAACCGGGCTTGGCCGCCTGGTCGCGGTGAACAGAGAACGTGTAGATCTCGGTGGAGCCGTAGTGATTGACGAACATGCGCGGCGCGAAGGCTGCGACACAGCGCTGGACGAGCGCGCTCGTCATCGCAGCACCGGCGTATGCGAGCGCCTCGACCGACGAGACATCGGTCGCACGGGACGCTGGATGCGTGACGAGATCGTGGAAGAGCGTCGGCGCGAGATATAGCGACGTGAGCCGTTCGCTCTCGATCAGCCACAGCGCCTCCTCCGGATCCCACCGCGGCTGGCAGACGAAGCAACCGCCGCTGACGGACATCGCGAGGAGCGAGTGCATGCCCATGGTGTGGTAGAGCGGCATCACCCCGAGCGTGCGGTCGCCGAATTGGAGGCCGTGTTGCAGCACCTGCGAGATTCCGCCGGCGCGATCGGCTCGATGCGAGCGCGGCACGCCTTTGGGCCGGCCGGTCGTGCCGGAGGTGTAGAGCATCAGGCTCGGCGAGCGCTCGTCGAGGTCGAGCCCGCCCGGATGTGCGTCGGCACCGAGCAGATCGCCGAACGCCGTGCCCGAGACGGCGACGCTGCCGTCGCCGTCCTCCGTCGCAACGAGGGTTGCCTGTGCATCCGCGATGCAGTAGTCGACGTCGTCGCGTGATGCCCGCCACGAGAGCGGCACGAAGACCGCACCGAGCCATTGCGTCGCCCAATAGAGGCGCACGCACTCATGCCGGTTCATCAGCACGGCCGCGAGACGGTCGCCGCGCTTCAGGCCGAGCTCGGCGAGGCCGCCCGCTAGACGTGTGGTCTGATCGAGCAGCTGCGCGTACGTCAGCCGGAGGTCACCGTGTGCGAGTGCTTCGCGTTCCGGCGTGCGCGCAGCCGCTCCTTCGAGGCTCGCCGCGAGATTCACGATGCCTCCGCAGCGCGCGCGATCGCCTCGACGATCGGCTCGTATCCCGTGCAGCGGCAGATCTGCCCCGAGAGCATGTCCACGATCTCGTCACGCGTCGGCTTTCCGCGCTCGAGGAGATCCGCGGCCGCCATGAGCATGCCGGGCGTGCAGAAGCCGCACTGGAGCGCGCCGCATTCGTGGAACTCCTGCTGCAGCCGGGTGAGCTCGCCGTTCCCGGCAAGGCCTTCGACGGTCTCGATCTCCGCGCCGTCGGCCTGCACCGCGAGCGTCAGGCACGAGCGCGCCGAGCGTCCGCCGATCCGCACCGTGCAGGCGCCGCAGACGCCGTGCTCGCAGCCGACGTGTGTGCCGGTCAACCCGAGCGTGTGTCGCAGGAAGTCGGAGAGCAGCAGGCGCGGCTCGACCTCCTCGCGATAACGACGCCCGTTCACCGTCAACTCGACACGCGTCATGAGACCCCCTCCCAGGCACGCAGCAGGGCGCGCTCGACACAGACACGTGTGAGCTGGCGGAGATATGGCGCCGAGGCGTGCAGACCGTCCCACACTTCCAACGACGCAGCCGCGTCCTCCGCAGTCTCGCGCGCGAGTCGCGCATCGAGGGCGTGCCCCACGAGGCCCGTCTCGACAATGGCCGGCCGGTCGACGACGGACGCGAGGCCGAGACGCGCGTCGGCGATCGTTCCGTCCTCGACCCGCAGCGCGACCGCCGCGGCCGAGAGCCCGAAGTCGCCTCGACGCTGCGAGAACTCCTCGAAGGCAACGCCCCAGGAACCCACGAGCGCCGGCCAGAGCGTCTCGACGACGAGCTCGCCGGGAGCCAGCGTCGTCGTGAAGTGCGTGACGAAGAACTCGGCGGCGGGGATCTCCCGCCGGCCGGCCTCCGAGGCGGCCACCACCGAGCCGCCGAGCACGGCGAGGCACAGCGGCAGCTCGGCCGCCGCGTCGGCGTGCGCAATCGAGCCTCCGACGGTGCCGCGATTCCGCGTGACGAAATGACCCACATGCGGCAGCGCCTCGGCGACAAGCGGCAGGCGCGC
>JAOPYX010000218.1 GCA_025964535.1 Actinomycetes bacterium
ACCTCGGTTCCGAAGCGGGGTGGCACCTTCAGTCCGGCAGCGCGAGCGCCCGCGGCAAACTCGTTCGCCGCCTTGGAGAGCCCCAGCGACTGCACGAACCGGAGGTCGAGCTGCGTCATCGTCACGGTGGCATCGGGATGCGCGGCGCGCTTCGGTGTGGCGGGCGCAAGCGCCGTCGTCACCGGCACCGGCACCGGCACCGTCGGCGTCGTCGTCGTCGTGGGAACGGGCATGGCAGGGACCGTCGTGGAGGGGTCGGTCGTCGTCGGCACCGTCGTCGCGGGGCTCGTCGAGGTCGGCGGTGCGCTCGGGTTCGGCGCGACCGGGTTCACCGGCGGCGGCGCAGGAGTGGGATCGGGCGGAAAGACGACCTGCTTCAGCCCGAAGACGAGGTCTTCGAGTGCCTGAGCTGTGAGCGGGTCGTCCGGACGGAAGGTCGTGGCGTCCTTCGCACCCATCAGTCCGGCAGTTGTGACGCTCCGGATCTCGCCGGCTGCCCAGGATCGCGCAGGCTTGCCTGCGCCTCCGGCGGACGCCGTGGCGGGCCCGGCCGGGACCAGCGCAACAACGGCTATCGCGATGACGATACGCAGACCCACTCCGACCTTTGATCGACCTCGAGCGGCCGGGACCTTAGCCTGTATCGGAATGAATCTCGAGATCACGCCGCAGCCGAGCGATCAGGAGCGCGCCGCGATCGAGGCCGCGCTCGAGCAGGAGCCCCATGAGCAGAGGGCTTCGGTGTGGGAGGCTTCGGCCTGGGCCGACCTGCTCCTGCCGCACCGGGACGACGATCCCGAGCCGTAACCGCAGCGCCTGCCGGAGCGTTCAACCGGCATGTTCGAGGAGTGCATCCGGTGCCGGGAGGCTCCCGCGGTGGGCGAGGACGGCTATTGCGGCCACTGCCACTGGGCGGTGCGCGCGGAGATCGAGCACGGCTTCTACCAGCTGCGCGAGTACCTATCCTCCTGGGCTCGCTTCAGCGACTGGTGTCAGTCCCACGGACTGACGACCGCTGCATAGGGCGGGTCGTCAGACGGGCCGGGCGCGGAAGAGCTGCGGCGCGCTGCGCGCATAGTCGAGGCCGGACGCCCAGGTCAACCCGACTGCGACGAGCATCGACCACCAGGCGACGCTGTCGCTCCAGGCGCCCGCCGCCGCGAATCCGCCGAGCCCCACGGCGATCGCCTGCGCCCACGTCTTGAGCTTGCCGAGGTCGCGAGCCGCGATGACGATTCCCCGCTCGATCGCCGCCTGGCGAAGCCCCGTGATCAACACCTCGCGCACGACGATCGCCGCGATCATCCAGGCGGGCACGACGTGCTGGCCGATCAGCATGATCATCGTCCCGAGCACGAGCACCTTGTCTGCGATCGGATCGAGCAGCGAGCCAAGAGGCGACGTGCGCCCGTGACGGCGCGCGAGCCGGCCGTCGAACCAGTCGGTCGTCATCGCAACGCAGAAGACGCCGGTCGCCCAGTAGGCGTGCGCGTGGAACCCCCACGCAAAGAGGACGACGACGACGGGCACCGAGAGCGCCCGCGCGACGGTTAGCTGATCCGCCGGGCTCATGAATCGAGACAATACGGTGCCTCGATGTCCCACAACGCCTTCAACAAGGTGCTGGTCGCGAATCGGGGCGAGATCGCCGTCCGTATCTTCCGCACGCTGCGTGAGCTGGGCCTGGGCTCTGTGGCGGTGTATTCCGAGGCCGATCGTGGTGCGCTGCATGTGGGGTACGCGGACGAGTCCTTCCTGATCGGGCCGCCGCCGGCGGCCGAGAGCTACCTGAAGATCGAGACGCTGCTCGAGACCGCGCAGCGGGCCGGAGCGCAGGCCGTGCATCCGGGCTACGGCTTTCTGGCTGAGAACGCGACGTTCGCCCGTGCGGTCGAGGAGGCAGGGCTCGTGTGGATCGGGCCGCCGCCGTCGGCGATCGAGCTGATGGGCTCGAAGACGCGCGCGCGCCAGGCGATGCAGGCGGCGGGCGTGCCGATCATCCCCGGGACGACGGATCCGGTCGGCTCGGTGGAGGAGCTGCTCCGGGTGGGGGAGACGATCGGGTATCCGCTGCTGATCAAGGCCGCCGCCGGCGGCGGTGGGAAGGGCATGGAGGTCGTCGAGGCGCCCAGGGACGCAGAGCGTGCCTTCGAGACGGCGCGCCGACAGGGGCAGTCGTACTTCGCCGATCCGAACGTGTACGTGGAGAAGCTGATCGTCGACCCGCGGCACGTCGAGGTACAGGTGCTCGCCGATGCGCACGGGAACGTGATCCATCTGGGCGAGCGCGACTGCACGATCCAGCGCCGCCATCAGAAGCTCGTCGAGGAGACGCCGTCACCGGCGGTCGACGCGGAGCTGCGTGCGCGGATAGGCGCGATCGGCGTCGACGCGGCGCGGGCCTGCGGTTACCGCTCCGCCGGCACGATCGAGGGGCTCCTCACCGCGGACGGCGAGTACTTCTTCATGGAGATGAACACGCGGATCCAGGTCGAGCACACCGTGACGGAGCTCGTCGCGGGGCTCGATCTCGTGCGCGAGCAGATCCTCATCGCGCAAGGGGAGCCGCTGTCGCTGACGCAGGAGCAGGTGCAGCTGCGCGGGCACGCGATCGAGTGCCGCATCAACGCCGAGGACGTCGCGCGAGGATTCCTGCCGACGCCCGGTGTGGTGACCGCGTACCGCGAGCCCTCGGGGCCCGGGGTGCGCGTCGACTCCGGCGTCGCCGCGGGCAACGAGGTGTCCGGCGTCTATGACCCGATGATCGCGAAGCTGATCGTGCACGGTGTCGATCGCGAGCACGCGCGGCGGCGCATGCTGCGCGCGCTCGGCGAGTTCCACATCGAGGGACCGAAGACGCTGATCGGCTTCCACAAGGCGCTGCTCTCGCACGACTGCTTCATCCGCGGCGAGACCTGCCACGGCCTCGTCGAGTCGGAGGAGCTCGCCGCGCAGGCCGCCGCGCTCGAGACGACCCAGCTCGAGGCCACCTCTCTGCCAAGTAACACTCTGTTACAAGGAAAGACGGTTGAGCGGGTGCGCGTCGTCGAGGTGGACGGGCGCCGCTTCGAGGTGCGCATCGCCGACCCGGAGCCGCCGTGGCGCGAGCTCGCGCGGCGTAGGCACGAGCGTGAGCGGGCCGCCTCCGGTGCGGGGGGCGACGCGGTCGTCTCGCCCATGCAGGGGACGGTGCTCTCGGTGGCCGTGGCCGAGGGCGACATCGTCGAGTCGGGCCAGGTGATCTGCATCGTCGAGGCGATGAAGATGGAGAACGAGGTTCGGGCACACCGCGCAGGTACGGTGACGGCGCTCTTGGTGGAGACGGGGCAACCCGTGGCCACGGGCGAAGTCATCTGCTCGATCATCGGCGAATAACGCCACGGAAGGGGTCTCCATGCTGCGTCGCTCCACGCTTCTGCTCGGCACGGTTGTCGCGCTCGTCCTTTCCGCGAGCGCCGGTGCCACCGCCACGCCGGTTGGCCCGCTTCCGCCCGGTCAGGTCACGACCATCTCGACGACCGGTAGCTCGCTCGTCGCCGTCGTGCTTCCGAAGGGCGCGCAGGGGCGTGTTTGGCGGCAGGCGCGGCCATACGACCTGCACGTGTTGAGCCAGGTGTCGGAGGCCAACGTCGGGCCGAACGTCGTGATCGTGTTCAAGACGGTCGGTCGTGGATCCACCAAGGTCGTGTACGGACTGACGCGGGGCGAGACGCGGAAGGCCTACGCGTCGGCCACGTTCGTCGTGCGCGTCCCGTAGTCGATCGCTGCTAGATCGAGCGCTGGTACGAGCGGAAGCACCACGTCGCGAAGAGCGAGGTGACAGCGGTCGCCGCGACCAGCAGGAGCAGGTAGACGCCGGACGCGCCCCAGTTGCCGCCGGTGAGGATCGCGTTGCGCGACGCCTCGACGCCCCAGTTGACGGGGTTGAAGCGCGAGAGCGTCTTGATCCAGGGGGGCATCGACGCCGTGGGGATGAGAATCGCCGAGATGAACATCAGCGGCAACCCGATGAAGTTGGCGGTCGCGATCATCGACGCTTCCTTGCGTACGAGCAGCGCTATGCCGTGCGAGAAACCGGCGAACGCCGCCGCGAGCAACCCGGTCGCAGCGAAGACCACGAGCCAGCCGAGCACCCCGCCGTGCACGCGCACGCCGAGCGCGAGCCCGACGACGAGCAGCAGGAGCGCCTGGAGCACCGCCGTGATCCCCGCGCGCACGACCTGGGAGAAGACGATTGCAAACCGTGATGCGGGTGCGGCGAGGAAGCGATCCACCACGTGGCGATTGAGGTCGGTGATCATGGCCATCCCCGACCAGCTGCCGCCGAAGAACGCGTTCATGCAGACGATCCCCGGTGTGAGGAACTCGATGTAGCTCGAGGCGCCGCCGCGCAGCTGGCCGACCCGGGAGAAGAGCTGCCCGTAGAGGAGCAGCCAGACGAGCGGCTGGATCACCATCATCGCGATCCAGATCGGCTCGCGCGCCAGGTTGCGCGCCTGGCGAACGACCATCCAGCCCGTCTGGCGGATGACCTGCATCAGCGGTTGCCCTCCTGGTCTTCCCTCGAGAAGTCGCGCCCGGTGTAGTGCAGGTAGACGTCGTCGAGCGACGGACGCGCCGTCGTCACGGCCGAGACCGGGAAGCCGCGCTCTTCGAGCGCGGAGAGGATGAGCGGGATCGCCTTTGCGCCGTTCGGAACGCGCGCCCGCACCTGCTGGCCTTCGGCGACGACCTCACTGGCGCCCTCGACCAGGTGCACGACCGACACCGCCTCGTGCGCGCGCCCGTTCGCGTCGGCGAGGTCGACCGTGACGAGCTCGCCGCGCAGCCCCGCCTTCAGCTCGGTCGGCGTTCCCTCGACGACGACCTTGCCGCGGCTGACGATTGCGACGCGCTCGGCGAGCCGGTCGGCCTCCTCGAGATAGTGCGTGGTGAGCAGGATGGTCAGGCTCTCCTGTGAAGCGAGACGCTCGACCTCGACCCACATCGCGGCTCGCGCCTCCGGGTCGAGCCCGGTCGTCGGCTCGTCGAGGAACAGGACGCGTGGGCGGTGGACGAGACCGATTGCGATGTCGAGGCGGCGCTTCATCCCGCCCGAGTAGTTGCGCGCCTGCCGGTCTGCGGCGTCCTGCAGGCCGACGAGCTCGAGCAGCTCGCCGACGCGCGAGCGGAGCGGCGTGCCCGACATCGCGTGGATGCGGCCCTGGAGCATGAGGTTCTCGCGACCGGTTGCCTCCCAGTCGACCCCCGAGTCCTGCGCGACGTAGCCGATCGAGCGGCGCACGCGGTTCGGGTGGCGCACGACGTCCTCGCCCGCGACGAGCGCATGTCCTGAATCGGGTTGCGTGAGCGTCGCGAGCGTGCGCACCGTCGTCGACTTGCCGGCGCCGTTCGGGCCGAGGAGACCGAAGACCTCGCCCTCGCGCACGGCGAACGAGACGCCGTCCATCGCCTGGACGGTCTTGTAGCGCTTGCGCAGCTCCTCGACGACGATCGCATCCACGGCCGGGCACTCTAATCGCGAGCAAGTGCGCCGCCGGTCGAGGGTGCCCCGGTAGAGTCGGCGGCCGATGGATCTCTACGAGTATCAGGGCAAGGAGCTCTTCAAGCGCGTCGGCATTCCTGTCTCGAACGGGCGCCTGGCCGAGACGCCTGAAGAAGCCCGCACGGCAGCCGAGGAGATCGGCGGCGCAGTCGTCGTCAAGGCGCAGGTGCTGACGGGCGGCCGCGGCAAGGCCGGCGGCGTGAAGCTCGCCGACGACCCGGCCGACGCAGAGGAGAAGGCTCGTAACATCCTCGGGCTCGACATCAACGGCCACATCGTCCGCCGCCTTTGGATCGAGTCGGCGTCCGACATTGCGAAGGAGTACTACCTCTCGATCGCTTTCGATCGTGGCGCCAAGCAGCCGCTCTTCATGTTCACGACGCAGGGCGGCGTCGAGATCGAGCAGGTCGCCGAGGAGAACCCCGACGCGCTCATCCGGCTGCATACGGACCCGCTGGAGGGCTACCAGCCCTGGATCGCGCGCAAGCTGATCTACGACGCGGGCGTCGAGGATCCCTCCGAGCAGAAGCAGATCGCGGCGATCGTCGAGAAGCTCTACCGCGCATTCGTCGAGTTCGACGCGATGCTCTGCGAGATCAATCCGCTGATCGTGACGCCCGACGGCGAGGTGAAGGCGCTCGACTCGAAGTTCACCGTGGACGACAGCGCGCTCTTCCGTCATCCGGACGTCGCCGAGTGGCGCGACACGAGCGCCGCCGATCCGATCGAGGCCTTCGCGCGCGAGAAGGGCGTCACCTACGTGAAGCTCGACGGCGACGTCGGCATCTGCGGAAACGGCGCCGGGCTGTCGATGTCGACGGTCGACGTCGTCGCGCATGTCGGCGGCAAGCCCGCGAACTTTTGCGACCTCGGCGGCGGCGGCTCGGCGGAGGGCGTCGTCGACGCTCTCGAGGTGATCACACGCGATCCGCAGGTCAAATCGATCTTCTTCAACATCTTCGGCGGTATCACGCGCTGCGACGAGGTCGCGCGCGGCATCCTCGAGGCGCTCGAGCGGCTCGACATGTCGAAGTACCCGATCGTGGTTCGCCTCGACGGGACGAATGCCGAGGAGGGCCGCCGCATCCTGCAGGAGGCCGGCAAGCCGAACATCTATCCCGAGGCGACGATGCTCGAGGGAGCAAAGAGAGCCGTGGAGCTCGCGAAGTGACCGACGTCTGGAGCGACAGGGCCGACCTGTATCGCACGAGCGCGATCCACTCGGCGGGCGACGACCTCGATCTCGTCGTCGAGTGGTGTGAGCCCGCTGCCGGCGTCAACGTGCTCGACGTCGCGACCGGTGGCGGCCACGTCGCGCGCCGGCTGCGTGAGGCGGGCGCAAACGTCGTGACCGTCGACCCGGCGCCGGGGATGCAGGCCGACGTGCTTTCGCCCGCAGAGCATCTGCCCTTCGCCGACGCGAGCTTCGACGCCGTCGCGACACGGCTCGCCGCTCATCACTTCGCGGACGCGCTCGGCGCGCTGAAGGAGATGGCGCGCGTCGCCTCCCACCGCGTCGTGATCTGCGACAACACGTTCGTCAGCGAGTCGTCGGAGGAGGCTGACCGCCTGCGCGACCCGAGTCACGTGCGCAACTACGGCGTCGCCGAGTGGGCGAGCTTCTTCGAGCTCGCCGGCCTCGAGGTCGCCGAGCAGCGGTTCATGGAGCGCCCGCTCGAGATCGAGCCGTGGCTCGCGCGCGTGGACTGCACCGGCGCCGACGCTGCGCGCGTGCGCGAGCTCCTCGGCGATCGCATCGTCGACGGCTGGATGAACCTGCCGACGCTCGTCATCAAGGGAGTACACCGCTAATGGCGATCATCGTCGACAACGACACCCGGCTCGTCGTCCAGGGGCTGACCGGCAGCGAGGGCCGGTTCCACGGCCTGCGCAACAAGGCCTACGGGACGAACGTGGTCGCCGGCGTCACGCCGGGCAAGGGCGGACAGGACGTCGACGGGATTCCCGTGTTCGACACGGTCGCCAAGGCCGTCGACGAAGCCGGAGCCAACACGAGCCTGATCTTCGTGCCGGCCCGCTTCGCCGCGGACGCGATCTACGAGGCCATCGACGCGGGCATCGGCACCGTGATCTGCATCACCGAGCACGTGCCGGCGCACGAGATGCTGCGGGCGTACACCTACTTCCGCCCGAAGGGCGTGACGATGATCGGCCCCAACTGCCCCGGCGTGCTCTCACCGGGCAAGGCGAACGTCGGGATCATTCCGGCGGAGATCTTCACCGAGGGCTCGGTCGGTCTCGTCTCGCGCTCCGGCACGCTGACGTACCAGATCGGCCACGAGCTGACCCAGCTCGGCCTCGGCAACTCCACGATCGTCGGCATCGGCGGCGACCCGGTCGTCGGATCGTCGTTCATCGACGTCCTCGCGAAGTTCGAGGCGGACCCGCAGACCGAGCTGATCGTGATGGTCGGCGAGATCGGCGGCGACGAAGAGGAGAAAGCGGCGCAGTACATCGCGGAGCACGTGAGCAAGCCGGTGCTGTCCTACATCGCCGGCTTCTCGGCACCACCCGGCAAGACGATGGGACACGCAGGCGCGATCATCTCCGGCTCGTCCGGCACCGCGCAGGCGAAGAAGGAAGCGCTCGAGGCGCGCGGCATCCAGGTCGGCACGACGCCGACCGAGGTGGCGCAGCTCGTCGCCGAGCGCATCAAGGCCTAGCGAAACCCGCGCTACAGACTCCCGCTATGCGGTAGGCCGGATACCAGGATCGAGGATGGCGGTATCGCGCGCACCTGCCATGCTTCTATGTCGTGCCCGCGCTGCGTCCTCCCATCATCCGACCGGCGCTGCTCTGGCTGGCGACGGCCGCCGCGTACTTCGGCGTCTCGTGGGCGAGCTCGCGATGCGGCCTCGTGCACCAGGGCGTCCCGCTGCTCATCCCGGCCGCCGGTATCGCCTTCTCGGCTCTCCAGCTCGGCCCCCCGTGGCTTGCCACCGCACTCGCTGTCGCCGGCTTCGGCGAGGGTCTGCGGCAAGGCATGCCGCCGGCGGCGGCGGCCCTGCTCGGTGCGGCCGCGGCCGGGACCGGGCTTGCCGCGCGGGCCCTGACGCACGCCGCGCGCCTGAGGCCGGCCGGAGAGCAGATCTTCGACACGCTCGTCCGCACCGCAGCGGCCTGCGCCGCGGCTCTCGTCGGTGCGACGCTGTTGCTCGCCTCGCTCGTCGCCGCAGACCGCGCCCCTGACGCGGCCGAGCTGTGGGGAGTCCTGCTGGTCGCACACGTCGCCGGGATCCTCGCCGTCTCGCCCTTCGTGCGCGCATGGATCCAGCGCGGCTCGCGCGGCGTCGCAGGGACGCGGGAACGGGTCGCCCTTCTGCTCGTCGCGTCCGCCATCGCAGCCGTCGGCGCCGTTGGGGTCTCGGGCACCGCCGCTCCGTCGCTCTACCTCGTCTTCCCGGTCGTCGTCTGGGCGGCGCTCCGAACGGGCCGCATGGGCGTCAGCGCCGCAGTCCTCGGTGCTGCGCTGCTCGCCGTCCACAACGCGGCGGCCGGCCGCGGCGTGTTCGACGAGCCCTCGGTGATGCAGATGGCGGTGAGGCTCGACTTGTTCCTCGTCGTCCTCGCGCTCACCGGCCTGCTACTCGCCGGGCTCGAGCTGGAGCGTCGCGTTGCGGCCACCGGCCTGACCGAGGCGCAGGAGCGCCACCGCACTCTCCTCGAGCAGCTGCCGCTCGTCACGTACGTGCGCAGTCTCGAGGACCCCGACGTGCCGCCGCTCTACACGAGCCCACAGATCGAAGGACTGCTGGGCTATCCCCGGGAGCGGTGGCAGTCCGAGCCGCGCTTCGCATCGAAGCTCGTCCACCCCGAAGACCGCGAGATCAACGCCGAGGTGAATGCGCGCAGCCTCGTCGAGGACGTCGTGCGCGGGGAATACCGGATGATCCACGCGAACGGCAGCGTCGTCTGGGTGCTCGACCACATGGCCGTCGTGCGGGATTCGGCCGGCAAGGCGGTTACGCAGCAGGGTTTCGTCGTCGACATCAGCGCCCGCAAGGCGCTCGAGGAGCAAGTCGGCAGGGGGCAGCGCATCGAAGCTCTCGGGCTCCTGGCGGGTGGCATCGCGCACGATTTCAACAACCTCCTCACCGCGATCTCGGGCTACACGAGCCTTGCGCTCGAGCACGGCGGGCAAGACAACGAGCGCGTCCGCAACGACCTCGAAGAGGTGAGCACCGCCGCCGGGCGAGCGGCGCAGCTCACGCGCCAGTTGTTGGCGTTCGGTCGCCGTCAGGTGCTCGGCCGCACCGTCGTCGATCTCAACGCCGTGGTGATCGAGGTGCGCCCGCGGCTCGATCGCATGATCGGGGAGCACGTGACCGTCGTCACGAGGCTCGAGCCCGACCTGGTGCGCGTCCATGCCGACGTAGGCCAGCTCGAGCAGGTGCTCGTCAATCTCGCCGCGAACGCAAGCGACGCGATGCCGGACGGAGGAACGTTGACCATCTCCACGAGCAACGACGGCGGCGACGCCGTCCTCACGGTCTCCGATACCGGCCACGGCATGGACACGGAGACGTGCTCGCGGATCTTCGAGCCGTTCTTCAGCACGAAGCCCGTCGGCGAAGGAACCGGGCTCGGGCTCGCGATGGTCCACGGAATCGTCAAGCAGACGGCCGGCGAGATCAGTGTCGAGAGCACGAACGGTCGCGGCAGCGCGTTCCGCATCGTCCTCCCGGGCACGCACGAAGTTGCGACAGAAGCCGTCGCGGCGGTGGAGGACTCTCGACGCGGCTCGGAGACCGTGCTGCTCGTCGACGACGAGGACATCGTGCGGCGGCTGACGGCGTCGATGCTCGAGAGCCAGGGCTATCACGTGGTCGTGGCGGCCGGCCCGGACGAGGCGCTCGAGGTGACGGAGCAGTTCGACCTGCTGCTCACGGACGTGGTGATGCCTTCGATGAGCGGGCCCGAGCTCGCCGAGCGACTCGTCGAGCACTGGCCCGGCGTCGGCGTGCTCTTCACCTCCGGCTACTCGGCCGGCGCGGTGCTCGATCGTGGCGCCTTGATCGCCGATCTGCTCGAGAAGCCGTTCACGATCGAGGAGCTCGCGCGGAAGGTGCGGGAGGCGCTCGACGCTCGGCCCGTCACGCTAACCTGAGCACATGGGTCTGATCTCCTTCGCGCGCGGTGTGCCTGCACCCGAGTGCCTTCCCATCACCGAGCTCGCCGACAGCGCGCGGGCCGCGATCGAGCGCGACGGCAACGTCGTCCTCTCGTACGGGCCCGGCGGCGGCTACGGGCCGCTACGCGAGTGGATCGCCGAGCGGCACGGAGTCGAGCCGTCCCGCGTGGTCGTCACAAGCGGCTCCCTCCAAGGCTTCGTGTTCCTCGTCGAGCAGCTCGTACAGCCCGGCGCCCGCGTGCTCGTGGAGGCGCCGACCTACGACCGCCCACTGAAGATTCTCGCGCGGCTCGGCGCCGAGGTGGTGCCGCTCGCGATGGACGACGAGGGCCTGGTGCCCGAGGCGCTCGAACAGGCGCTTGCCGAAGGTGAGAAGCCGGCGTTCCTCTACACGATCGCCACCTTCCAGAATCCCAGCGGGCGCACGCTTTCGGAGGAGCGCCGCCGCCGCGTCGTCGAGATCGCGCGCGCGCACGACTTGCTCGTGCTCGAGGACGATCCGTACGGCCTCGTCCGCTTCGAGGGCGAGGCGCCGCCGACCCTCTTCGAGCTCGAGGGCGGCACGAACGTCATCTACGCGTCGTCGTTCTCGAAGACGATCGCCCCCGGCGTCCGGGTCGGCTACTTCGTGCTCCCGCCGGAGCTGGCGGCGCAGATCGAGGCGCTCGCCGTTTCGACGTACATTTCGCCTCCGTTTCTCGCGCAGGCTGCCGTGTACGAGTTCGTGCGCCGGGGCAACTTCGAGCCGAACCTCGAGCGCGTCAACGGCCTGCTGAAGGCGCGACGCGACGCGATGCTCGAGGCGCTCGAGCAGCACATGCCTTCCGACGCGACGTGGAGCCGGCCCGAGGGCGGCTACTTCATCTGGCTCGATGTGCCGTCCGGCCCCGATACGGGAGAGTTGCTCGCGCGGGCGGAAGCCGCAGGCGTCACGTTCGTGAAGGGCACCGACTTCTTCGTGCCCGGCGGCGGCGGCGAGCGCTCGCTCCGTCTCGCGTTCAGCTTCGTGTCGCCCGAGGAGATCGCCGACGGCGTCGCGAAGCTCGCGCCGCTACTGAGCGGCTCGCCGGCGCCTGCGGCGTCGGTCTAGCTGCGCCAGCAGCATCCCGGCAATCACGCCGATCGCGATCCCCAGCAGGATCAGCCAGATGAGCGAGACGCTGGCGGTCGCGAACACGAAGTGGACGTGCACGCGCGTCCGGTTCTCGAGCACGAACGCAATCGCGTAGGCGGCGAGCAACCCGAGCGAAATCAGGCGGCCGTACAGCTTCGGCTGCCAGTTCTCCTGCAGCTCGTCGACGTGGACGCGCGTACGGCCGGGGAGTCGCACGCGCGGAGTCTACGACGCCTAGGCGGCGGCGGTGGCGGCGACCACCGGCGTGAGCGGCCGCGGAACGAGTCGTGGCTGCAGCGGAGGCGCGAGGCGTCCCGACGTGTGCAGTCGGAAGGTGGGGCAGGTGGTCTCGCCGGGGAGGGCACAGAGGCCCGCGCGGCGGAAGTAGCAGTCACTGCAGGTTGCTTTATTTCGGTTGCTCATGGCGGCTGGTGCTCTGCGGGAATCCCTGCGGAGCACGAAGGCGATGATAGGCCTGCAAACCCAGGAAGCAAGCGTTGTCGGCCACGAAAACTGACGAATTTCCGGCAGTTTCCACCGGGTCGAAATGCTCAGCTTTCTACCCCTTTCGTGGCAGCGTTGCCAGTGCGCGCAACGCCTGGGGAAAACTCTTCACAGCGATGATCCGTAGGCCCTTGGCGTAGCGTCGCGCCTCCCGCGCGTTATCCCCAGCGGGAACGAGGAAGACGTCCGCTTTCGCCTGGCGCGCGCCGTAGGTCTTCTGCTTGACGCCGCCGATCGGCGAAACGGTGCCGTCGAGGTCGATCTGCCCGGTCGCGGCGATTCGATACCCGTGGTCGACGCGGTGGCCGAGCTCTTCCATCACTTCGAGCGCGAAGGCCAACCCGGCGGATGGGCCGCCGACGTTGCCGGCGTCGATCTGCACCTTGAGCGGCAAGCTGATGTTGGCGGACTGGGCCGGCGTGAACCCGACGAGCGCGCGAGAGCGCTGCAGCGGGTCGGCGACGGTCTTGATCTTCACGGTCAGGTGCGCCGCGCCGCGCTTGATCGCGAGCGTGACGGTCTGGCCCGGGTGCGCGCGGGAGAGGGTCGCCCGAAGCTGCGAGATCGTGCGCGTCTTGGCGCCGTTCACGGTCTCGATCACGTCGGTCGGCTGCAGCTTCCCCACTGCGTGGCTGCCGAGCGCGACGGCGGCGACGATGACGCCCGCCGGCCGGGCGATGACCTTGTAGCCGAGTGTCCGCAGCGCGACCGCGGCGGCGACCTTCTGTGAGATCGACATCTCGCGGAGGTCGGCGCTGCGCAGCGCCTTGTCGCTCACGCCGGGCGGCACGATGAACTTTGCCGGGACGAGCGTCCCGCCGGGGCGGATGAACGGGACGAGCGACTCGAGCATGTTCGCGCGGCGTTCGAAGACGTCGACGAAGTAGATGCCTCCGGGCCCGCGCGGGTCGTGGCCTCCCTGGACCTGCACGAGCGGGGCGACCGGGTGCGCCTTGTCGGGCAGCAGCAGGAAGTCGCCGGACGGAACGATGTACAGGACGATCGCGGCCAGCACGACGAGCCCGACCGCGGTGCCCGCGAGACGGGCAGGTGAGAGGAACCGCGCCACTAGAACAGCGCGCGCTGCATGCCGCCGTCGACGACGACGGTCTGGCCGGTGACGTACCGCGCCCGGTCGGACGCGAGAAAGCAGACGACGTCACCGAACTCGCGCGGGTCGCCCCAGCGGCGCAGCGGGATCTCCGCGAGGTCGGTCTCGGTCGGGCCGTCCGGGTAGAGCTCGTCGAGACGCGCGGTGGCGATCCGGCCGGGGGCAACGCAGTTCACGGTGATGGCCTTCGGCCCGAGCTCGCGTGCGAGCGTCTTCATCCAGCCGGTGAGGCCGGGGCGGATCGAGTTCGAGAGCGCGAGGTGGTCAGTCGGCTCCTTCGCGGCGAGCGACGTGATCGCGACGAATCGGCCGCCGGCGCTCGCCTCGAGATGTGGGAGGCACAGGTGGAGCAGGCGAACCGCCGGGAGGAACAGCACCTCCAGCGCGTGCTCGAGCGTCTCGGGCGTGACGGCGGTGCCGGGGCCCGGCTTCGGGCCGCCGGAATTCCAGACGAGCACGTCGATGCCGCCGAAGGCCTTGACCGTCGTCTCGACGGCGCGCTCGAGATCGTTCGGGATCGTGACGTCGCCGCGGACGGCGAGCGCCCCGAGGCGATCGGCCTCGCGCTCGAGCAGGTCGCGGCGCCGCGCGAACATCGAGACGTTCGCTCCTTCGGCCGCCAGCGCCTCGGCGGTGGCGAGCCCCAGTCCGGACGAGGCGCCGGTGACGAGGGCGGTGCGTCCCTTCAGTCCGAGATCCACGGCGGCACCCTAGCGAGCGCACTCCGCCTCAGGTCACGTCGAGCGCCGGAAGCCACCCTCGGAGTCGATGACCTGGCCGGTGATCCACCGGGCGTCGTCGCTGCACAGCCACGCGATCAGGCGGGCCGCGTCGTCCGGCTCGCCCCAGCGTCCGGCGGGCATCCGCGGGGCGGGATCGACAGCTCCGAGGCCCCAGCCGGTGTCCGTCGGGCCCGGGTTGACGCAATTCACGGTGATGCCGCGCTCGGCGAGCTCGTCGGCGAGCGTCGGCGTGGCGACCTGGAGCGCGCCCTTCGAGATCGCGTACGCGACCTCGCGGGGCATCGGCTGCCTGTGTGCGCCCGACGTGAGTAGGACAACTCGTCCATGGTCGCCCGCGTGCTGTGAGGCGAACTCCTTGACGAGCAAGAGCGACGCGCGCACGTTCTCGTGCAGGAAC
The DNA here is from genome assembly GCA_025964535.1 of Actinomycetes bacterium. GTDB lineage: Bacteria > Actinomycetota > Thermoleophilia > Gaiellales > Gaiellaceae > Palsa-739. The sequence continues at coordinate 14,567 of JAOPYX010000218.1, forward strand.
GCGTCGAGCTCCGCCGCGGTTGTGTCGCCGAGCCGTCCGCCGCCACCGCCACGCGCATGGTTGACGACGAGGATGTCGAGCGGGCCGAGGGCCGCGCGCGCGGCGGCGACGACCTGTGCCGGCGCGTCGGGATGGGCGAAGTCCATTTCGAGGAATTCGACGCCGAGCTCCCCGGCGACCCCCTCGGTGCCTCCCGGCTCGGCGTACGCCTGCTGTGCGTCGTGCTGCGTCCAACCCTGGACGAACACGTTCGCTCCGGCCTCCTGCAGTCGTCGCACGATCGCGAAGCCGATGCCCGCGCGCCGGCTGACGCCGGTGACCAGCGCGCTCTTTCCAGCCAGGTCCACTCGCCGACCCTAACCCCGGGGACAGACCCGGGTCAGACCCCGTGTCGAGAAAGTGTGACCGCTTCGCTACGTCTTGAGGACGGAGACGACCTCGCGCACGGCCGCCGACGACGCCTGCAGCGCCTGCTGCTCGTCGTCGGTGAGGTCGAGCTCGATGATCGCTTCGATCCCCGCGGGGCCGAGCTTCACGGGCACGCCCATATAGAGGCCGTCGATGCCGTACTCGCCCTCGAGGTACGCCGTGCACGGAAGCACGCGCTTCTCGTCGAGCATGATCGAGTCGACCATCTGCGCCGCGGCCGCGCCCGGTGCATACCAGGCGGACGTCCCCATCAGGTTCACGAGCTCGCCGCCGCCCTTGGCCGTGCGCTCCACCATCTTCTGGATCTCGTCCTCGGACACGAGCTTGCGGAGCGGCACGCCGCCCACGGTCGTCGCGGAGACGATCGGCACCATCTGGTCGCCGTGGCCGCCGAGCACGGTCGCCTGCACGTCCTTCACCGACGAGCCCGTGGCCCACGCGATGAAGGTCGAGAAGCGCGCGGTGTCGAGGATGCCGGCCATCCCGAACACCCGCTCCTTCGGCCACTTCGAGACGTTCTTCGCGACATGACACATCGCGTCGAGCGGGTTCGAGACGACGATGAGGATCGCGTCGGGGCTCTGCGCCGTCACCTTCTCGGTGACGTCCTTGACGATCTTCTCGTTCGTCGCGACGAGATCGTCGCGCGACATACCGGGCGAGCGCGGCAGGCCCGCCGTGATCACCACGACCGATGACCCCGCGGTCTCGGCGTAGTCGTTGGAGCCGGTCACGTTCGGCTCGAAGCCGAGCACCGCGCCCATCTGGTCGATGTCGAGCGCCTTGCCCTGGGGCAGGCCCTCCTTGATGTCGATGAGGACGACGTCCGCGTAGTCGCGCGTCGCGAGCACCTGCGCGCAGGTCGCGCCGACGTTCCCCGCACCGACCACTGTGACCTTCCGCCTTTGACTCACGCCGGCACTCCCGTCTCGAGCTTCTCGATGATTGCGTCGGCGACCTGGCTCGTTCCCACGGCGGTCGGGTCGTCGCGACTCGGCTTCATGTCGTACGTCACGCTCTCGCCGTCGGCGATGACGTCGGAGATCGCGCGCTCGAGGCGGAGCGCCGCGTCGTGCTCCTCGAGGTGCCGGAGCATCAGCATCCCGGAGAGCAGCTGAGCCATGGGATTGACCTTGTTCTGGCCGGCGTACTTCGGGGCGGAGCCGTGCGTCGGCTCGAACACCGCCACGCTCTCGGCGTAGTTCGCGCCCGGCGCCATCCCGAGCCCGCCGATCATGCCGGCGCAGAGGTCGGAGAGCACGTCGCCGTAGAGGTTCGGCAGCACCAGCATGTCGTACTCCTCGGGCCGCTGGACGAGCTGCATGCACATGTTGTCGACGATGCGCTCGTCGAAGTCGATGTCGGGATTCTCGGCGGCGACCTCGCTCGCGACCCGCAGCCACAACCCGTCGGTGAACTTCATGATGTTCGCCTTGTGGACGGCCGTGATCTTCTTGCGGCCGTTCTTGCGTGCGTAATCGAAGGCGAACTCGAAGATGCGGCGCGTGCCCGTGACGGAGATCGGCTTGATGG
>JAOPYX010000256.1 GCA_025964535.1 Actinomycetes bacterium
GCATCGGCTTCCACAGTGAATGGATCAGACCGAGTGCGCCGTAGCAGTCGCGTGTGCCCTCGTCGCCGCCACGCTCGGCGATCACGCGCATCGCCGTCAGGTCGTAGATCTCGTTGAACTCGCGGCCCTTCGTGGCCATCTTGTCGTAGATGGAATAGAAGTGCTTCGCGCGTCCCGAGATCTCTGCGGGGATGTCGACCTTCTCGAGCTCGCGCGCGAGCACGTCGGCGGCTTCGGCGACGTGACCCTCGCGGTCGGCGCGGCGCTCGGCAACCATCGTCTTGATCTCCTCGAACTTGCGCGGGTGCAGCGTCTGGAACGAGAGGTCCTCGAGCTCCCACTTCAACGTGTGGATGCCGAGGCGGTGCGCGAGCGGCGCGTACACCTCGAGCGTCTCCTTCGCCTTCTGGATCTGCTTCTGCTTGCCGAGGTACTCGATCGTGCGCATGTTGTGCAGCCGGTCCGCGAGCTTGATGAGGATCACACGGACGTCCTCGGACATCGCGACGATCATCTTGCGGTAGTTCTCCGCCTCCGCCTGCTCGCGGCTCTGGAAGCTGATCCGCGTCAGCTTCGTGACGCCCTCGACGAGTCGCGCGATCTCGTCGCCGAACGCGGTGCGCACGTCCTCGATATCGGTCTCGGTGTCCTCGACTACGTCGTGCAGGAGCGCGGCCGCGATCGTCTGCTCGTCGAGGCGCAGCTCGGCGCAGATGCGCGCGGCGCCTGCCGGGTGCTCGATGAAGTCGGAGCCTGACTGGCGCTGCTGTCCCTCGTGCGCGGCGGCGGCGTAACGGAAGGCGCGCGTGACGAGATCGCGGTCCACCGCGGTCGAGTAGCTGGCCACCTCGGCGAGCAGGTCGTCGAGGAGACCCTGGTGCCGTTCGCCTGTCTCCAGCGTCGCCATTTTCCTCAGTGTACTCCCGGTCTCCGAGGGTAGATCGGCCTGGCAGGAGCCGCCGCTGCGAGGTCGAAATCACGCGTTCCATGCGCCGATTTCGTCGCAGAGAAGACGCGCGGAAGGTCGCCAAGCTCGCGCGGGCACTCGCCTCGCTCGATGAGCAGGCGCAGCTCGTGCGGCCCGTGCGCAGACGCCTCGGCAGACTGTCCCTGGGCCTCGAGCAATAGGGTTCCGCGATGCCCTGGTACTACGCCGTCGCCGAACGCGACCACGAGATTCAGAATCCGACGAGCGCGGAGAAGATCGCGCAGCTCGGCAACTATCTTCGGCTCGGCCCCGAGTCACGTGTGCTCGACCTCGCGTGCGGCAAGGGTGGTCCCGCGGCCCTGCTCGCCTCCACCTTCGGCTGCAGCGTGCTGGGAATCGAGCGCGCGCCCGAGTTCGTCGAGGCTGCGCGCGAACGTGTGGCGGCGGTCGGCGTCGGCGAGATCGTCGAGATCGTCGAAGCCGACGCGCATGCCGTGACGCTCGAGCCGGAGGCGTGGGACGCGGCCCTCTGCCTCGGCGCCACCTTCGTCTGGGACGACCTGGCGGGAACGCTCGCCGCGCTGACGCCGACCGTGCGCCCCGGCGGCCACATCGTCGTCGGCGAGCCGTATTGGCGCCAGTGGCCGCTACCGCGTGGGACCGACGACCAGGGCTTCGTCGCGTTGCGCGAGACCGTCGCCCGGATCGAGTCTGCCGGCCTCGCCTTGCAGGGGCTCATCGCGTCGAGCGAGGACGACTGGGACCGCTACGAGTCGCTGCACTGGCGCGCGCTCGAGGAGTGGCTCGCGGCGAATCCGACCGACCCCGATGCGGGCGAGATCCGCGAACAGCACGAGCGGTCGCGCGACGACTATCTGAGCTTCGAGCGCGAGCTGCTCGGTTGGGCGATCTTCATCGCCCGTAAGCCCGGCTAGGCAGCGCGTGCGAGCGCAGGCTCGCTCGCGAGCAGTGCGCGGAAGCGCTCCGACTCGAGCAGGTGGCGCCGGCCCAGACCGGCCTCCCCCACCTCGAGCTCGTCGAACACCGCCGTGGCGTCGGCGCTGCGCGCCTCCGCAGGCTTGCGGAACTCCGACACGAGCCACTCGCGCAGCTCGTCGTAGCGCTCGTCGGCGCCGAAGATGCGCCGCACCACGAGCTGCGGCGAGACCGTGCCGTTCCAGCGGTTCTCCTCGAGGCGGAACGCGACGTCCCAGCGCCCGGCGCGGCGGAAGCTGTCGAGCCGGCCACCGATGCCGAAGGCGATCGCGCTGCCCGCGTCGGAGCCGTCGCGGCGCACGCGGAAGCGCAGATGCTTGCCCTCGCCCACCGTCGAGAGCGCGTCGAGCTCACAGCCCGCCGCGAGCAGCGTCACAGCCGGGTTGCCGAGACCGAAGGGCGCGAGCTGGGCCAGCTCGGTGCAGAGGTCGAGCGTCAGGAGCCGCCCGCGCGGGACGATCGCGTCGACGTGCGTCACGGGCGCGAGGTCGTCGTCGAGCAGCAGGTTCGCCGCGTGCTCCGCGAACTGCGCCGCGAACGCCGGGATGTTCTCGGGCTCGATCGAGAGCCCGGCGGCGGCGCGATGGCCCCCCCAACGCTCGAGCAGCTCGGAGCAGGCGCCGAGGCCGCCGTGCAGGTCGAAGCTCGGGATCGAGCGGCCCGAGCCCTTCCACTCGCCCTCACCGCCCGCGATGAGCACGACCGGGCGGTTGAACCGCTCGACGAGCCGCGAGGCGACGATGCCGATCACGCCCTCGTGCCAGTCCTCGCCGGCGACGACGTAGGCGCGCCGCTGCTTGTGCTCTTCCGGCCACGAATCGACCTGTGCGATCGCCTCGCGCACGATGCG
>JAOPYX010000277.1 GCA_025964535.1 Actinomycetes bacterium
GGGCGGCACCGGAGCCGCGGCTCGCGTCGTGGTCGTTCGACGATCAGCTTGCCGTCGTACTGGAGGAGCGGCCGGCGGTGTTCAGCTCGACGTTCGGTGGCATCGACCCGGCGCCATTGCGCGAGGCGGGGATCGTCGTCGTCGGCACCGCGACGACGGTCGACGAGGCAAAGGCACTCGAGGCGAGCGGCGTGGACGCGATCGTCGTGCAGAGCGCGGAAGCCGGAGGACATCGCGGCACCTTCCTCGGCACGTTCGAGGAGTCGCTCGTACCGCTTGCGGAGCTCGTGCCCGCGGCGTCCGCCGCGGTGTCGGTGCCGGTGCTCGCAGCGGGCGGGATCGTCGACGGCGCGGGCATCGCTGCCGCGCTGGCCGCGGGTGCGCAGGGCGTGCAGCTGGGAACGGCGTTCCTCTTCACGCCCGAGTGCGAGACGCCGCCCGCGTGGCTCGCGGCGTTGCGAACGAACGAGACGATCGTCACCCCCGCGTATTCGGGCCGCCATGCGCGCGCCGCGCGCACGCCGTTCCTCGACGAGCTCGCAGCCGCCGGCGAGCCGCTCCCGTATCCGCTGCAGCGCGCCGTCATCGCCGACCTCGCGGGCGTCGACGGCTACGGCCTCTATCTCGGCGGCACGGCCGCGCCGGGAGCCCGCGCGCTAGCGGTCGCCGAGCTCGTGCAAATCCTCGTCGCCGAGACCGAAGCGGCGCGGGCGTAGGCTCCCCAGCCCCACATCTGGGACCTGGTTCGAACCAGGTCCCAGGTGTGAAGGTGGACAGGGCTGCGTCGGAAATGCGGGACCAGGTCCCAACGAGGTCTGGAGGGTGCTCCACCGCCTGATCAGGAGGCTCACCCGCGCCGACCGCCAAATCTGGGACCTGGTTCGAACCAGGTCCCAGATCTGGGGCGGCGCGTCGATGTGGGAGGGTTGGTGCGAGGTCCGGAATGGGCTAGCGGCGATTACGCACGCAGGACTGCGCGGCGCGGGCCCGCCAGGAAGCCGGCCTCCACGAGGAGCGGCATGATCGTCGAGTCGACGACCGGCTCGCTGTCGAAGCGCTCCACCGCCAGGCGCTTCGCGCCGCCGCGCTTCACGTGCGCCACGAGGGCGGCGAGCGCCGCACGCAGCCACTCTTCTTCCGGCTCACGCAATGGGACGAGCGAACGGCCGCCGCGCTCGACGAAGAGCGCGGGCTCGCCGCCGAGGAGCACGACGTGCGCTCCCGCGACACGCGCAGCTCGCGCACCGGCGCGCTTCGGCCACGGCAGCGCAGCGCCGTACGGCTGCGCCGGGTCGGCGGCCGCGAGCACGAGCGGCTCTGCCTCCTCCCCGTCGCGCGGCCGCAGCTCCCGCAGACGCTCGACCGCTCCGCCGAGCGCGAACTGCGCACCGCCTAGACCTTCCACGAAGTAGCCGCGCCGGCACGTTCCGAGCGTCTCGAGCGCGCGCAGCTCCGAGTAGACCGCGCCGTAGCCGCCCGCGATGCCTTCGCCGCGCACGCTGTCACGCGTCACGATGCCCTGACGCTCGAGCAAGAGCTCGGCGAGCGCGCGCCGGTCCGGCTCGCCTCCCGCGAAGAGCCCCGCTGCGAGCGACCAGCGGCCCTGCGTCGCCGTGACCGCTGCCGAACGGGCGCGCGAGAAGCGACGAATGCGCCGGTCGGCCCGCGGCACCTGATACCGCCGCTCCGCACGCAGCGGCTGCCACGCGTCGTTCGTCACCTCGCCGGCCCATACGAGATCCCACAGCGCAGGCAGCGCGACCTCGTCCTCGAGCTGCGTCGCGTCGAGCAGGTCGAACCAGAAGAGCGCGCCGTTCGCGAGCGCGGCGCGAATCGCGTCGTGCGCGTCGCCTTCGGGAGCCGTGGCGGCGGACGGCTGCCCGAGCACGGGCGCGTCCTCACGGAAGAAAACGGCCACCCGGTCGAGGCCCGCGCCGACCCAGACGAGCTCGCCCGACGCGCATAGCTGATCGAGCTGCTCCGGCCGGTACGACGGCACGCGACGCGGCAACACTTCCGACTCCCAGAGCGACACGGGCAGCGCAAGCCCCTGCAGCGGGATCAGCGCCTCGCGCAACGTCGCGCGCCGGTCGATCCCGTGCCAGTGCGGCAGGAAGCGTCCGAGCGCCGCCTGCTCGGTCGGCTCGATCTCGCGACGCAGCGCAGCAAGCGACGCCCGCCGCAGCCGGCGCAGCACATCCGGATCGCACCACTCGCGCTCGACGCCCCCCGGACGCAGCTCGCCGCGCACGAGCTTCTCCTCGCGCTCGAGCTCACGCAGATGCGGCTCGACGTCGACACCGAACCACTCGTTGATCTGTCCCGTCGTAAACGGCCCACGACCGCGCGCGTACCGCTGCACGATCTGGCGCAGCGAGTCCGGGCCTCCCTCGAGGAAGACGTCGGGCAGCCCGGACGGCGGCATCACACCAAGCGCGTCGCGGTAGCGGCCGGCATCCTCGACGGCGATCAAACGCTCCTCGCCGGTGACGCGCACCCGTACCGCACGGCGCTCCGCCTCGAGGATCGCCGCGTGCGCCTCGTCGAACTCGCCGACACGCATGTCGCCGCGCAGTCGCAGCAGGTCGTGCAGGTGATCCGGATTCTTCGCCTGCGGCCGCAGCGACGCCTCGACCTCGGCGAGCGCGTCGACGTCGATCAGCTCCCGCAGCTCCTCCTGGCCGAGCAACTCCTTCAACAGGTCGCGGTCGAGCGACAGCGCCTGCGCACGCCGCTCCGCCGGCGGCGTGTCGTCCTCGTACATGTAGGTGGCGATGTAGTCGAAGAGCAGCGACGACGCGAACGGCGACGCGCTTGCACTCTCCACTTCGACGAGATCGATCTCGCGCGTGCGCAACCCGTGCAGCAGCTTCTTCAGCGCCGGCAGGTCGAACACGTCCTGCAGGCACTCGCGGTACGTCTCGAGCACGATCGGGAAGCTCGCGTACTTGCGCGCGACCTGAAGGAGCCCCTGCGCCTTCAAGCGCTGTTGCCAGAGCGGCGAGCGCTCGCCCGGCCGGCGGCGCGGGATCAACAGCGCACGCGCCGCGTTCTCACGGAAGCGCGCGCCGAAGAGCGCGGTCTGCCCCACCTCGGCGAGCACGAGCTCGTCGAGCTCCTCCGACGTGAGCAGCAACAGCTCGGTCGCGGGAGGCGCGTCGGAGTCTGGGAGATGGAACGCGATCCCGTCGTCCGACCAGATCGATTGCACCTCGATCCCGAGCGTGTCGCGCAGGCGCGCACCGACCGCCATCGCCCACGGTGCGTGCACCCGGGCACCGAACGGCGTGAGGATGCAAACGCGCCAGTCACCGATCTCGTCGCGGAACCGCTCGACCACGACCGTGCGATCCGACGGGACGACGCGTGTCGCCCGTTGCTGATCCTGGAGGAAGGTCAGCAGGTTGCGCGCAGCGAACGCATCGAGCCCGACCTCTTCGACGAGACGCTTCGACGCCTTCTGCTCGGAGAGCCCGAGGATCTCGCGGGAAAACTTGCCGATCGCCTCGCCGAGCTCGTACGGCCGCCCCACGCCCTCGCCCTTCCAGAACGGCACCGAGCCGGGCACGCCCGGAGCCGGCGAGACGAGCACGCGATCGCGGGTGATCTCTTCGATGCGCCACGACGACGCGCCGAGCATGATCACCTGGCCGGCGCGCGCCTCGTAGACCATTTCCTCGTCGAGCTCGCCGACGCGCCCTCCGCCTTCGACGATGAACACCCCGAACAGTCCGCGATCGGGAATCGTGCCGGCGTTCGTTACTGCCAAGCGCCGCGCTCCCTCGCGGCCGCGCACCACACCTGCAGTGCGATCCCAGATAATGCGCGGTCGCAGCTCTGCGAACTCGTCGGACGGGTAGCGCCCCGCCAGCATGTCGAGCACGTTCTCGAGCTGCGCGCGCGAGAGATCTGCAAATGGATACGCCCCACGGACGAGCGAGTGCAGCTCGGTGACCTCGATCTCTTCCTCCGCGCAGATACCGACGATCTGCTGCGCGAGCACGTCGAGCGGGTTGCGCGGGATCTGTGTCTCCTCGATCGCACCCTCGCGCATGCGCTGTGCGACGACCGCCGACTCGAGCAGGTCGGCGCGGAACTTCGGAAAGATGCGGCCCTTCGAGACGGCCTCGAGCGTGTGACCGGCGCGACCGATGCGCTGCAGTCCGCGTGCAACGGACTTCGGCGACTCGACCTGCACGACGAGGTCGACCGCACCCATGTCGATTCCGAGCTCGAGCGAGGACGTTGCGACGAGACACGGGATGCGCCCCGCCTTCAGATCCTCCTCGATCATGACGCGCTGCTCCCGCGCGAGCGAGCCATGGTGCGCGCGCGCGACTTCTTCCTCCGCCAACTCGTTGAGGCGCAGAGCGAGCCGCTCCGCGAGGCGGCGGTTGTTCACGAAGACGATCGTCGAGCGGTGCTCGCGCACGAGCTGGAGCAGTGCCGGATAGATCGACGGCCAGATCGAGTTGACGCTGGGCGCTGCGCTTACGTCCATGGTCTGGCCTGTCGACCCGAGCTCGCGCATGTCCTCGACCGGCACGACGACCTGGAGGTCGAGCTTCTTGGCGACGCCCGCGTCGACGAGCTCGATCGGCCGACCGCCGCCGACGAAGCGGCCGATCTCGTCCAGCGGCCGCTGTGTCGCCGAGAGCCCGATGCGCTGGATCGGCTTGTCGCCGACGAGGCGCTGCAGCCGCTCGAGCGAGAGCGCGAGATGCGCGCCCCGCTTCGTGCCCGCGACGGCGTGCACCTCGTCGATGATCACGGTGTCGACCGAGCGCAGCAGCTCGCGCGCCCGTGAGGTGAGCATCAGGAAGAGCGACTCGGGCGTCGTGATCAGGATGTCGGGCGCGACGCGCAGCATCGCCGCGCGCTCCTTCTGCGGCGTGTCACCCGTGCGCACGGCGACGCTCAGCTGCGACTGAAGCCCGGCGAGCGGCCCGCGTAGGTTGCGCTCGATGTCGTAGTTGAGAGCCTTCAGCGGCGAGACGTAGAGCACGCGCAAGCCGTCGCCCGGCGTCGGCGTGAGGCGATCGATCGCATAGAGGAACGCGGCGAGCGTCTTTCCCGAGCCGGTCGGCGCCTGGATCAGGGTGTGGGCGCCCGAGGCGATGACCGGCCAGCCCTTCTCCTGAGCCGGCGTCGGCGCGTCGAAAGCTCGGGTGAACCACTCTCGCGTTGCCTCCGAGAAGACATTGAGCGAGTCCACACGACCAGGGTACCGGCACCAAGGTGGCCTAAAAAGCGCCGCCTGGCCTAGGATTACGCCGTGGCCGCCCCCGACTGCCTCTACTTCACGGACGACGACGAGGCGTGCCGCCTGCTCGCCTCCGACCCGTTCGCATTGCTCGTCGGCTTCGCGCTCGACCAGCAGGTGACGGTGCAGACGGCGTTCGCGGGGCCGCTGCGGCTGAAGCAACGCCTCGGCACGCTGGACCCGAAGACGATTGCGAGCACCGACCCCGCGAAGCTCGAAGAGAGCTTCAAGGAAAAGCCCGCCATCCACCGCTTCCCCGGCTCGATGGCCGGCCGCGTGCACGACCTCGCCGCGACGATCGCCGACGAGTACGAGGGACGAGCGGAGCGCGTGTGGACCGAAGCGGCCGACGCGGACGATCTGCGGCAGCGACTCGGCGCGCTGCCGGGCTTCGGCGACATGAAGGTCCGGACGCTCGGCGCCGTGCTCGAAAAGCGCTTCGGCGTTCCCGCGGCGCGCGGGATGGCACCCGGGCACATGACGCTCGGCGACGTCGACTCGCACGAATCGCTCGCCGAGTATCAGGCCGCCAAGCGCGCGCACAAGGCGGCACTGCGGGCGGCCAAGGCGTCCTGATCGAGATCCGGACGCTCACCGACGGCGGCCAGACCGCCGAGGAGATCGTCCAAGCACTCGCCGAGTGGATCTCGGCCGCACAGCACACGCTCGAGATCGCCATCTACGACATCCGCCTGCCCGACCCGGTCGGCTCGGTGCTCTGGGACGCGCTCACCGGCGCAACAGAACGCGGCGTAAGCGTGCGACTTGCCTACAACCTCGAGGACGACGGGCATCCGATGCCCGTGCCGGTGCCGCCGAAGACGGAGCCAGAGCTGATCGAGGCGCTTCCCTTCCCCACCGCCGGGATCCCCGGCGTGCCCGATCTGATGCACCACAAGTACGTCGTCCGCGACCAGGCAGCGGTATGGAGCGGCTCGACGAACTGGACGATCGACTCGTGGACCCGCGAGGAGAACGTGATCCTCATGGCCGATTCGCCCGAGCTTGCCGCTCGCTTCGGCAGCAACTTCGAGCAACTGTGGACCCGTCGCGACGTCCGGCGCACCGGCAAGATCGACACGTCGCCGTTCCCGGTCGGAGCGGCCAACGTGCGCACGTGGTTCTGCCCCGGTCGGGGCGAGAAGCTCGCGCACCGAATCGCGAAGGCGATCGGCACGGCGCAGCAACGCGTCCGCATCGCGTCGCCAGTGCTCTCCTCCGCGCCGATCCTCGCCACGCTTGCGCAGGTGGCCACCGACGGCAAGGTCGATCTCGCCGGCGTCGTCGACCGGACACAGGTGCGCGAGGTGATCGAGCAGTGGCGGCAGAACGGCAACGCCCCGTGGAAGGAGCCGCTGCTCCGGACCGCGCTCACGCGCGCGCCGTTCTCCGGCAAGCACTCCACGAAGTACGCGCCCGGATCGGTGCACGACTTCATGCACGCGAAGGTGACGGTGGCCGACGACGTCGTCTTCGTCGGAAGCTTCAACTTGTCGCACTCGGGGGAGCAGAACGCCGAGAACGTGCTCGAGATCGCGGACAAGACGCTCGCCGACCGCCTCGCCGGGTTCATCGACGATGTCCGCGCGCGCTATCCCGCCGTCGATCTGCAGCCGTTCAACGGATGAGGCGGCTGCTGCTCCTCGCCGCAGGCGCGCTGCTGCTCGGTGGCTCCGCCGCGAACGCGTTACGCCTTCCGGCCGCGCCTCGCTGCACGATCTTCCCGGCGACGAACGCGTGGAACGAGCGCGTCGACGCGCTGCCGGTCGCCGGGAACTCGGGGCAGCTGATCGCGTCGATCGGACTCTCGACCGGACTGCATCCCGACTTCGGGTCGGGCCTGTACGACGGCCGGCCGATCGGCATCCCTTTCGACGTCGTCTCGAAGAAGACACCGCGCACCCGTGTGACGTTCGACTACGCGGACGAGTCCGACAGCGTCGCCTATCCGATCCCGCGGGCGGTGCACATCGAAGGCGGCGGCGCCTCGACCGGAGACCGTCACGCCCTGCTGCTCGACAAGGACGCGTGCCGGCTCTACGAGCTGTATGCCCTGTACCCAAAGCCGAACGGGAGCTGGAAGGCGGGCTCCGGGGCGACCTGGAATCTTCGCTCGAACGCAGTGCGCCCGGCGAGCTGGACGTCGGCCGACGCCGCCGGCCTGCCGATCTTTCCGGGGCTCGCGCGCTACGACGAGATTGCGCGCGGGACCATCGACCATGCGCTGCGGTTCACCGCCTCGCGAACGCGGCGCGCATACGTCTACCCGGCGCGCCACTACGCATCGAGCTCCGACGATCCGTCGTTGCCGCCGATGGGGACGCGCGTGCGCCTGAAGGCGAGCGTGGACATCGCGGGGTACCCGCGCCAGGCGCGCATCGTGCTGCAAGCGCTCAAGACCTACGGGATGATCCTCGCCGACAACGGATCGAACTGGTACATCAGCGGCGCACCGGATCCGCACTGGAACAACGACGCGCTGCACGCCCTCGGCGAAATCAAGGGGTCGGACTTCGAGGTCGTGGACACCTCCTCGCTCCCGCATCCCGGGCAGTAGTCAGCGCACGCCGATGTCGCCGAGCGCCACCTT
>JAOPYX010000296.1 GCA_025964535.1 Actinomycetes bacterium
GGCCAGGCGCTTTCCCCGGAGATCGTTCCCGGAGCAGGGCTCACCGGCGTCGCTGGTGCGCAGGCCACGATTCGCCACGTCGTCCGAGGCCAAGGCCTCACGGGCGCGGCGCGGTTCCGGGTCGACCTGAGCCGCCCGGCGGCCAAGGTGATCTACGTCGACCCGATTCGCCACGTCACGTTCCGGTCGCTCAGCCTCGGCTCGGTGCGTTTCGTCGAGAACACCGCGACGCTGAAGGGCGTCGGGATCCTCAATCACCGGCGCGTGCCGTTCACCGCCGTCGCCGTGCACAACCAGCTGCCGGGCGTCGACGTGTTCCGGATCGCGTGGAGTCGCGGCACCGGCCACGGCGGGCGCGTCGTCAGCGGCAGCCTGTTCATTCGCTAGTCCTAGGAGTTGCGTGGGAGCGTCCTGCGCGGGCACTGTGGTGCTCGTGCAGGTGCTCCTTGTCGTCAATCCGTTTGCGACGCGCGTCAACGATGCGAAGCTCGCCGCCGTCGAGGCGGAGCTCCGTCGTGTCGCCGACCTCACGGTCGTCAAGACCGAGCATCCGCTGCACGCAACCGAGATCGTGCAGTCCGCCTGCGAGGGAGGCTGCGACGCGGTGATTGTCTTCTCCGGCGATGGAGGCTTCAACGAGGCACTGAACGGCCTGCAGGCCGACGTGCCGATCGGCTTCCTCCCGGGCGGCGGCACGAGCGTCCTGCCGCGGGCTCTCGGCCTGCCGGCCGATCCGGTCGCGGCTGCGCACCGGCTCGCCGAGTCGATCGAGCAAGGTCGCACCCGGCGGATCACGGTCGGCCGGGTGAACGGTCGCCGCTTCGCCTTCAACGCCGGGCTCGGCCTCGACGCCGCTGCGGTGCGCAGGGTCGATGCGATGGGCCGCCGCGAAGACGGCAGGCGCCCGGGCGACCTCGCGTTCGCTCTCGCCGTCGTGCGCGTGCTCGCCGACAACCGCGGCCACCTCGAGCCCATGCTCGAGCTGAAGGGGATCGGCCGTGCGGCGTTCGCCTTCGTCGCCAATGCCTCGCCGTACACCTATGCGAAATGGATTCCGCTGCCGATCACGCCGGAGGCCGACTTCGAGCTCGGGCTCGACTTCGTGGCCCCCGTCCACGTTCGGAGGCGCTCGCTCGTCCGGCTGGCGACCCTGCTGCTGACAGGCCATCCGAGAAGTGGGCCAGTGCTGTACGGCCACGATCTCGACCGGCTGGAGGTCGTGTGCGACCGCCCGATGCCGCTGCACGCGGACGGCGAGGACCTCGGCGACGTCGAGAGCGCCGTCTTCGAGGCCGAGCGAGGCGCCGTTTCCGTCTTCGCCTAGTCCACCACTGGGCTTATCGCTGAGTACCATCCCGCCGGCATGGCCCAGGTCGCGCACGACGAGCATGGACTGCGCAGAGCTCGCCGCCATCCTCGCGGAGAAGGCGATCCTCGACGTGCGCGGCCCCGTGCTGCGCGTCACCGGCTATGACGTGCCGCATCCGTACTGGAAGATCGAGGATGCGTACATGCCGTCGGTGGAGCGGGTGATCGATGTCTGCTGAAGACTCCTCGAGTTCTGAGCCGGAGCGGCTGCGCGTCTGGCTCGAGCGCGGCGAGTCGGGCTTCTGGCTGCGCGACGCGGCGACCGGCGAGGCGTTGCGCTGGAACGACGGGCCGCTGCGCGTCGTGAAGCTCGCCGGCTCGTCGTACCGCGTCGATGCCCTACAGGACGAAGGGTTCGAGCCCGGCCGGCGTCTCGCGCTCGTGCCCGAGCCGGAGAACGAGCACGACCCGAACGCGGTCGCTGTGTGGGACGCCGAGCGGCGCGTGCAGGCGGGGTATCTCCCCGCAGGCATTGCGCCGAAGGCGAAAGTCGACGACCAGGCCGTCTCGCTGTGGGAGTTCCTCGACGAGAGCGGCCGCCGCATCGGGCTGCGCATCCTGCTGGCACCGGCCAGTGCGTGGATTCAGGAGCCGAAGACGTGATCCACGAGATCCCGCTGACAGAGGACACGGTGCACGGATACTTCTCGTCGGCGCTGCCGCCCGTGCTGACGATCGATCCGGGCGACAGCATCCGGTTCCAGGCGCTCAATTCCGGCTGGCGGTGGGACGGGGAGCAAGAGCATTTCGAGCGGGACAGCGCGCTGCACGACGGGCATGCGCTCTCCGGGCCGATCGAGTTGCGCGGCGCCCGCGCCGGCCAGACGCTCGTCGTGCGCATCGACGAGGTGACGCCACGCCCGTGGGGCGCGACGTTCGCGCACGGCGACCTCTTTCTCTGGACGCTCGACGGCCGCACGGCGACGGACGATCGCGGCGTGACGGTGCAACTCGCGCCGTTCCTCGGGGTGATCGGCATGCCGCCTCCGGAGCCCGGCGTGCACTCGACGATCCCGCCGCGTCGCTTCGGCGGCAACATCGACTGCAAGCTGCTCGTCGCGGGAACCACGCTCTACCTGCCGATCTCCGTCGACGGCGCGTTGCTCTCCGCCGGTGACGGTCACGGTGCGCAGGGAGACGGCGAGGTCTCCGGCACCGCCATCGAGTGCCCGCTCGAGCGCGCGCAACTGACGCTCCACGTGCGCGACGATCTCGACCTGCGCTCGCCCGTCGCGCGTACGGCCGACGCCTGGGTCGCGTTCGGATTCGACGAGGATCTCGACCTCGCGGCCGAGCAGTGCATGGCGACGATGCTCGACCTGATGGAGCGCGAGCTCGGCCTCGAGCGCAGGCACGCGCTCGCACTTTCGAGCGTCGCCGTCGACCTGCACGTGACGCAGATCGTCAACGTCGCGAAGGGCGTCCATGCCGTGCTTCGCGACGACGCCCTGGCTCGGTAGGCTCCCGCGCGCCGCTCGTCGAGATCGGCGCCTCCCTGCCAAGTAACACTCTGTTACAAGGCACAGTGGTGGCCGCCAGTGCGCCTGCGCAGCCGAAGCGCGAGCCTCGTAACACACTGTTACAAGGCGAGCAGGTGCGCGCGACGCCGCTCGTTTGCAGGCTCGCGCAGGAGCTCGGCATCGACCTCGCGGTCATCGCCCGGTTCTAGGCGACTGCCGGCTCACGCACCGGCTCGCGCACGTGCGTGTCGAGCATCGACTCGATCTTCGGTGCGGTCGCGCGGCCCTCGAGCATCGCGACGACGCGCTTGCCTTTCACGAGCGCGAGCGCCGGAACCTCGGCGACGCGAAAACGCGCGGCGAGGTCGGGCCGCTCGTCGACGTCGACCCGCTTGATCGCCAAGCGGTCGCGCTCCTTACGGGCGATGTGCGCGAGCAGGCTCTCCATCCGGCGCGCGGGGCCGGATTGGCGAGACGTGAAGAAGACGAGCGTTGGGCGTCCTTCTGGGGGCACGTTTCCTCCGATCGGCGGAGCGGGGGTGATCCGCCACTCCCTTAGAACGCCCAAACCTCCCCTGGAGGTACGCGGGCCCCTTCCAACGCGACCCTGGAGGTACGCTGGCCTCGATGGGCAGTTGGTACTGGATCGGCGTGTGCGCCGGGCTCGGCGCCGGGGCAGGAGTGCTGCTCGCAGGCCTCGCCGGAGCCGCGCGCACGGCTTTGATCGCGGCCGGAGTCGTCGCGCTTGCGGCCGGTGCAGGCATCGGCTTCGCGGTCGACGGCCGCTGGCCGGGCGGCTGGGGTGACGTCGTCGCGGGCGTTCTCGGCGGCCTCGCAGGCGCCTTCGGTGCCGCACAGATCGTCCGCGGGGCGCTACGTCGCGGCGGCACGCGCGGCGGCACGGCGGCGCTCATCGCCGGCGCCGCGATCCTCGTCGCTGCGATCGCCCTCGTGCCTGCCCTCGGGTATCTCGAGGCGGTTGCGCTACCGGCGCTCGCGGCGCGGCTGCGCAAGCGCGCACCCGAGCGCTACGCCGGCCTGCGCACGCTCGCCAAGGACTGATGACGCCGAAGAAGCTCGTCCTGATCGTTGTGGACGGGATGACGCCCGCGGGATTCGAGCGAGCGCTCGAGAGCGGCCGCGCCCCGGCGCTCTCGTTCCTCGCCGCGCACGGCACCTATCAGCGCGCGACGTCCGTCTTCCCGTCGCTCACCCCGGTCTGTCTCTCCGCGATCGCCACCGGATCGGGGCCGGACGTCCACCACATCCCGCACCTCGTGTGGTGGCACCGGGGCGAGCGGCGCATCGTCGAGTACGGCTCGTCGTTCGCCGCGGTGCGGGCGGCCGGCGTCGCCCAATCGCTCACCGACACGATCTACAACCTCAACCAGCAGCACCTCTCGCGGGACGCGGTCACCGTGTACGAGGCCCTCGAAGATGCAGGCCACGTTGCCGCTGCCGTGAACATCACGTGCTACCGCGGCCGCACGCGCTACAACCCGACGCTGCCGTGGGTGACGAAGCCGGCATACGGCCCAAAGCGGTTCTTCTTCTACAGCCTGTTCGAGTCCGACCCGACCGGCGCGCCGCTCGCTGTGCGCAACCGCCCCGCCGGATCGGTCGACGCGTACGCCTCGGCCGTCGGCCGCTGGCTCGTCACACGCGACGGGTTCGACTTCCTCGCGTACTACCTCTCCGACTTCGACTATGCGTCACACGCGCACGGACCGCTCGGCGCCGACGAGGTCGCGCTCGTGCGTACCGACGCGGCGATCCAGGCGCTCCTCGACGCGGCCGGCGGCCCGGAGGAGTTCCTCGAGCGTTACGCGGTGATCCTGCACTCCGATCACGGCCAGACGATGGTCCACGATGCGGCGCAGCTCGAGCTCCCGCTGGCGCGCTTCGCCGACGAGATCGTCGTCACCGCCTCGAACCGTGCTGGTCAGGTCTATCTGCTGCCCGACGCACGCGTCGAGGCCGCCGAGCTCGCGCAGCGCCTCGACGGCGAGCGCGCGGTCGAGACGACGCTGCGCCGCGAGGGAGACGAAGCCGTCGCGCGCAGGGAAGGGGAGGAGCTGCGGTTTCGGCCGGCCGCCGGCGGCTGGGAGACGAGCGGCGACGCGTCCATCCTCGATCATCCCGACGCGTTGCACCGCTCCTGGTCGGCGCTCGCGAATCCGAACGCCGGCGAGCTGCTCGTCTCGGCTGCCGAAGGCTGGGAGCTCCTCGACATCGGCGGCCGTCACCACTCCGGCGGCGGCAGCCACGGGTCGCTCGTCGAGGGCGACTCCGTCGTCCCGCTCCTGACGATCGGAGTCGACGCGGCGCCATCCCGGATCACCGAGGTGACACCGGCCGTGCTCGCGCACTTCGGAGTCGAGGTTCCTTCGTCGATGCGCATCGCGACGCCCGCGCATGCAGCCTGAGCGGCGCAAGATGGTCGAGCGGCAGCTGCGTGCGCGCGGTATCGAGGACGAGCGCGTGCTCGCCGCCATGGCGGCGGTGCCTCGCGAGCTCTTCGTGCCAGAGGCTTTGCGGAAGCGTGCATACGAGGATGCCGCACTCCCCATCGGGGCGCAGCAGACGATCTCGCAGCCGTACATGGTCGCGCGGATCTGCAGCGAGCTGCGCCTGCGTGGCGGCGAGCGGGTGCTCGACGTCGGCACCGGCTCCGGGTATCAGGCGGCGGTGCTCGCAGAGATGGGCGCGGAGGTCCACTCGATCGAGCGCGTACCGGAGCTTGCGGAGCACGCGCTCGCGGCGCTCGCGGCCGCCGGTTACGGCGGCCGGGTTCAGGTGCACGTGGGCGACGGCACCCAGGGCCTGCCGGAAGAGGCGCCGTTCGCGGCGATCGCCGTGGCGGCGGCGGCGCCCGGCGTGCCCGAGGCGCTCTACGACCAGCTCGCAGAGGGAGGCCGACTCGTCCTCCCGATCGGACCGCGGCACCGGCAGCTGCTCCAGGCTGTTGTGCGGTCTCCTGAAGGCCCGGCGGCCGCCCGCGCCGGCGTGCCATGCCGGTTCGTTCCCCTCGTCGGAGCCGGTGGGTTCCAGAAGGGGTGAGTTTGCGCAGCGTCCGCCCGGACAGGAACGATGGCGCCATGGGGTCTCTCTCCGCGTCCGCAGCCCTCCACCTCCCCGTGCGAATGCGCGGGATCCAGCTCGGCCGTCCCGTCGATCTCCTGCTCGAGACCGACACGTGGCATGCCATCGGGTACGTCGTGCTCTGCGGCGACGAGTCGCAGCGGTTCCTGCCGCTCGCCGCGTCGCAGACGACCGACGAGGAGATTCGTGTGGCCTCGGCGCTCATGCTGCTCGAGGACGTCGGGTTCTACCGCACGCGCGGCACGTCGTACCGCAGCCTGCTCGGAGGTCAAGTGCATCGCCGCGGCCGGCCCGCCGGCAGGCTGCGCGACCTCGTGCTGGCCGGCGGCGAGATCACCGAGCTCGAGCTCGATCGCGGTGGCGCGGCCGGGATCGTTCGCGTGCCCGCCTCGGGCTCGATCGTCGTGCCTTCGCGCGCGACCGCGGCCTGAAGGGTACCCTCGCTCGTCGTGAGAGCGGCACGCAATCGCGCCGGGGTCGCTCTGCGAGACCGCCGGAACTGGGAGCAACTCGGGCAGTTCTGCGCCGTTGGCGCAGTCGGGTACGTGATCAACCTCGGCGTCTACACGGCGCTGCTCCACGCGGGACTTCACTATCTGGTTGCCGCGACGGGATCGTTCCTGGTCGCCGTGTCGAGCAACTACCTGCTGAACCGCTGGTGGACGTTTCGCGAGCATCGCGCCGGCGTCGCGGCACAGGGGATGCGGTTCTTCGTCGTGTCGCTCGCATCGCTCGGCGCGAACCTCGCCATGCTTCACGTTCTCATCACGCTCGGGCTCGGGAAGCTCGTCGGGCAGGCGATTGCGATCGTGCTCGTGACGCCGCTGAACTTCGTGGGGAACAAGCTCTGGTCGTTTCGTCAGCGTCCTGAGCCCGACGTGACGTCAACCGTCTAACCTCTGTCGACGGTGACGCGCCGTCTCCTCGCAGGGATCCTCTGCTTCCTCGCACTCGGCGTGGCGGTCACAGCCGGCGCGAGCGCCGCCACGACGCCGACCGGACCGGTGTACGACGCGAAGGGGAGGCTCGTCCAGACGCCGTTCGCGCCCGCGCCGGGAACGGCGCACCGGACGAAGCAGCACGTGCTCGCGGCGTTCGAGGCGAATCCGAAGGTCGAGGCGTGGCTCGACCGGTATCCGTCGAAGGGGCTCGTCGACGAGGAGACATACGATCCGAAGCTTGCGAGCTGGACCGTCAAGATCTGGTGGGGGAAGGCGGGCGAGATCGCCGAAGGTCGCGTCGACGATGCGAGCGGCGTCGTGCTCGAGGCCTGGACCGGGCCGCAGGTCGCCTGGAAGATGGGGCGCGGCTACAAAGGTGCGTTCGGGGGCGACAAGATCAACAACCCCTGGATCTGGGGCGCGTTCTGTCTCGTCTTCCTGGTCGGGCTCGCCGATTTCCGGCGGCTCCTGTCCGTTCGCAATCTCGATGTCCTGATGCTGCTGTCGCCGACCGCGTCGCTCTGGTACTTCAACCACGGCGACATCTTTACGGCGGTCCCGCTCATCTATCCGGTGCTCGCGTGGGTCGTCATACGCGGCGTGTGGATCGGTGCGACCGGCCGTGGCTCGCGTGCTCGGCCGCTGTGGCCTGCCTGGATTCTGCTGGCGGCTGCCGTGTTCCTTGCCGGCTTTCGCATCGGCCTGAACGTCCAGGCCTCGAACGTGATCGACGTCGGGTACTCGGGTGTCATCGGCGGCGAGCGCATCGTGCACGGCGAAGCGCCCTGGGGCAATTTCCCCGTAGAGGGCAAGTTGAAGGCCTGTGGCCCTGCCGATGCGGCGGGTGAGATCCGCGAGCGGATCCAGACGAACGGCCGTTGCGAGTCGGCGAACCCGCAGGGCGACACCTACGGCCCCGTCGCGTACGAGGCGTACATCCCCGGTTTCCTGCTGTTCGGCTGGAGTGGAAAGTGGGACGACCTGCCCGCCGTGCACTTCACGTCGCTTCTGTTCGACGTCTTGAGCATGATCGGCCTCTTGCTCGTCGGACGGCGATTCGGCGGCTTCCGTCTCGCCGCGACGCTTGCATTCGCATGGGCGGCGTATCCGTTCACGCAGTACGCGTCGAACTCGAACACGAACGACGCGATCATGCCGTGCCTCCTCATCTTCGGCTTCTGGCTTGTCTCGTCGCCGGTAGGTCGCGGCGTGTTCGGAGCGCTCTCGGGGTGGACGAAATTCGCGTCGCTGGTCGTCGCGCCGCTCTGGCTGACGTATCCGGACCGGCGGCCCTCCGGTCGGTTCGTCGCGGGCTTCGCCGCCGGGACGCTCGCCGCGTTCTCCGTCGTCCTG
Source organism: Actinomycetes bacterium (assembly GCA_025964535.1). Taxonomy (GTDB): domain Bacteria; phylum Actinomycetota; class Thermoleophilia; order Gaiellales; family Gaiellaceae; genus Palsa-739. The sequence goes on from JAOPYX010000296.1 coordinate 8,225, forward strand.
CTCGAGCCGAGCCCGTTGCACGAGCTGCGCGTCTTCTGGGATCGCACGGTCACGTGGCAGATCGGACGCGACTCCCCCTTCTCGTTGTGGGATTGGCGGCAGTACTACGCGCGAGGGCTGCCCGACCTCAAGCTCGTGCAACACGTGCTGCAGGCGCTGCTCGTCGCGGGCGCCCTCGCCGCGGCGGTCGTTCCGCGGCACAAGTCGCCGCTCCAGCTCGCCGCGCTCACAGCCGCGCTGCTTGCGGGGTTCGAGCTCGTCCTGACGTACTGGCTCTACACGTACATTCCATGGTTCTTCCCGTTCGCCGCTATCGCGCTGCTCGCGCCTGCGGCTCTCCACCGACCGCATGAGGCCGATGCTGAGAATCCGCAGCTCGAACAGCCGCAGCCCGTTCCTGCCGGCTGAGCTTCGCGGCCCGCTGCTCGCGGGCGCCGCCGTCTTCGTCGCGTCGTGGCTCTTCGTCTCGTTCGTGCCGGTGTTCTCCGAGTGGCTCTACGGCGACGTCCGGTTCTACGAAACGTGGGGGTCGTACTTGGCGAACCGCCAGGTCCCGTACCGTGACTTCCGCATCGAATATCCGCCGGGCGCGTTGGCGACCTTCATGGCGCCCGTCTACCTGCGCAAGCTCTTCGGCTACCACGGGTCGTACTACTTCTGGTTCCGTGTCGAGATCCTCGCCTTCGGGCTGCTCGCGTCGTACGCGATGGCGTGGGCCCTCGCCTTCCTCGGTGCATCGCGCCGTCGCGCGTACGCGTCGCTCTGTGTCGCAGGGATCGGGCCTGCGCTGCTCGGGCCGATCGCGCTGGCGCGCTACGACTACTGGCCCGCGCTGCTGACCGTCGCTGCCGTCGCGGCGCTCGTCGCGCGCCGGCCGGCTGTTGCCTGCGGCTTCGCCGCAGCGGGCGCCGTCGCGAAGATCTTCCCGATCCTCCTCGTGCCGCTCGCGCTGATCGAGCTCTGGCGCCAAGGCGGCGCACGGGCGGTGGCCCGGGGTGCCGGAGTCGTCGTCGCCGTGATCGGCGCGCTCGTCGGGCCGCTCGCGGCGATCGCACCGGACGGCATCACCTGGGCGTTGCACCGCCAGCTCGTGCGTCCGCTCCAAGTCGAAAGCCTCGGCGCGGCGGTCCTCGCCGCGGCGCACGAGCTGGCGAACGTGCGCCTGCACGTCGTCAAGAGCGCGGGCTCCGACAACCTGATCGGGTCGGGGCCGCATCTGGCCTCGACGCTCTCGGGGATCGCGACGCTCGTCGCGCTCGTCGCCGTATATGTCGGCTACGCGCGCAGCGCACGCACGCGCGAGCAGCTCGTCGCAGCGTGCGCTGCGGCGGTGACCGCCTACATCTGTTTCTCGAAGGTGTTCTCGCCGCAGTACCTCGTCTGGCTGATCCCGCTCGTGCCGCTCGTCGGCGGGCGGCGCGGCGTGCGCGCGAGTGCGCTGCTCGTCGTCATCCTCGGCATAACGCAGATCTGGGAGCCGTACCGCTACTTCCAGTACTACACGACGTTCACGCCGTGGCTCACGTGGCTCGTGATCGCGCGCGACCTGCTCGTGCTCGTGCTGCTGGGCGTGCTGGTGCGGCCGTCAGAACGGAACGCGGACGAGCTCGATCCCGTGCGCGCGGCCGTCGTCTGAGCAGTCGATGACGACGCCCTCGAGCCGCACGTCGCCCTCGGCCGGCTGAAACCGGACGGGCATGCGGGTACGCATGCGGCGGATTGCGAGCTCCGCTTCGACCCCGATCACCGAGTCGTGCGGACCGGTCATGCCGGCGTCCGTGACCGCGGCGGTGCCACCCGGCTGAATGCGCGCGTCGTTCGTCTGCACGTGCGTGTGCGTGCCGATCACCGCGGTGACGCGACCGTCGAGCCAGCGCGAGAGCGCGATCTTCTCGCTCGTCGCTTCTGCGTGGAAGTCGACGATCACGACCGGTGCGAGCGCACGTGCCTCCTCGACCAGTCCGTCGACCATCTCCCATGGCGAGACCGCCGTGTCGAGCCCGATCGAGCCGAGCAGGTTCAGCACCGCGACCGAGACGCCGTTGCGCGCCTCGAAGCTCGTGAGTCCGCGACCCTGCGTGAGCGCGCCCTGGTTCGCGGGACGGATCACGCGCTCGCTCGAGGCGAGGTAGTTGCCGATCCCGTCCCGGCGGTACGTGTGATTGCCGAGCGTCACGACGTCCGCCCCCGAGGCGAGCAGACGCTCGGCGAGCTTGGGCGTGATTCCCGCGCCGTCGGCGATGTTCTCGCCGTTGACGATGCATGCGTCGACGTCGAGCTCTTCGCGCAGAGCTGGAAGGCGCTGCTCGATCGCCCGCCGGCCCGCGCCGCCGAAGACGTCGGCGAGGAAGAGGACTCTCAGCTGAGGACCAGCGCGGCGGCCGGCCGGACTTCGATCGACACGTGGTTGCCCGCATCGTTCGTGAAGTGCGCGAGCGCTTGCCGTTCGTACGGTGCAAGGTTCACGACTGCGCCGAGCTTCGTCCGCCCGCTGACGACGTTGGAGCCGACGGTGATCGCAGGATCGGAGCGGAGCTGCGTCAGCGTCACGACGAGCGACGGCGCGCTCTGCGGCTGGATGTCGATACGCGAGCCGAAGCGATGGCCGGCGACGACGAACGGTGAGACTCCGACGACGGTGCCGTCGACGGGCGAGAAGGCGTCAGTGCCGGGTGACGCGCCGACGTCGAGCGCAGACGTCGAGCCGCCGTCGAGCTGGTACCAGAGTGGATGACCGCCGCCGCCTCCGAAGACCGCGTGGAAGACTCGCTGCACGACGCCTTCGTTGCCTTGCTGCCCGATCGGCGAGAGCGTCACGGCGCCGTCCGCGGCCGAGTGATAGCCGATCGCCGTCGCGCGTCCCTGGGAGATCGGCATCTGGAGCCGGACCGGTCCGCGCACCGCGACGATCTGCGGATACGGCTGCGTTTGCGTCGGCGCTCCGACGTCTGCGACGGAGATGCGCTGGATGCTCTGCGCCGCGCCGCCGCCGAATGCGGTCAGCAAGAGCGCGATCACGAGCACTATCGCAAGCAGGGTGAGGAGCGCGAAACGACGGGCACGACGCGCTGCGCGCACCTCCCGACGTTCGACGCGCCGCCTCCCCTTGGGGCGTGAGGACGGCATGTCGGGGGGCACCGTATCGAACGATCGAGCGGCCGACAACCGAGGAGCCGCCCGTCGTCGCGCCGGCTGTCGTGCCTCGGTTGCTCCCTGGTGCGCGCTGCGCACCGGCGGCTCGACCCAGAGCTCGTGACGATCGAGGGCGAGGCCGCCGTCCTCGAGGAACGTCCAATCCCAGGCGTCGTCTCGAATCCGACGGATCGCCGCTGTACCATCGCTCGCATGCCGGACGCCCCCCACAGGCCGGCCGTCGCGCCCCCCGCGCGCATTGAGATTCCGCGCTGGATGCAGCTGGTCGGGCTGCCGCTGCTGCTCGTCCTGGCGTGGGTCGTGGCGGGAGCCGTGCGTCACGTGGTCTTCCTCTTCCTCGTGGCACTGTTGATCGCGTTGCTGCTCAACCCGCTGGTGCGGGGACTCGGGAGGGTGTGGATCCCGCGCGGCCTGGGAGTCGCGATCGTGTATCTGACGTTCGCCGCTGCGTTGGCTCTTGCGGTCATCGCTCTGGCGACGGTCGTGGTGCAACAGACGCGCCACGTCAGTCACAGGGTCGACAACTACTTTACGGTCGCCTCCGGACACCCAAAGGAGACCGGAGCCGCGCGCGACCTCACGCACCTGCAGCACTGGCTCAACACGCACCATCTGAAGCGCGTGAAGGTCGAGAAACAGGGGACGAAGTTCCTGAACTCGATCGGCACGAAGGACGTGCAGAAGTACACGACGAAGGCACTGACGTGGGCGGAGGGCGCAGGTCTCGCGGTCGTCGGCTTGCTGTTCAGCATCGTGCTCGTGATCGTCGTCTCGATCTACATGCTGCTCGACATGCACCGCCTGGCTGCCGCCGTGGACAGACGCTTCCCACCGCGACCCGGAAGCACGCCGTTGATCGAGCGGATGGAGCAGGCGCTTGCGAGCTACGTGAAAGGCCAGATCGCACTCTCGGCGATCATCGGCGTGAGCGCGGGCTTCGGCATCTGGATGCTCGGTGTCGTCGGTCTGCTGCCGAACGGCGGCCGCTACGCGTTGCTCTTCGGCATCTGGGTCGGCATCACGGAGTTGATTCCGTACGTCGGCCCGTGGCTTGGGGCTGCGCCGCCCGTCGCGTACGCGCTCGTCCAGCATCCGCTCTCTGCGCTCTGGGTCGCACTGCTCTTCCTCGGCATCCAGCAGCTCGAAGGGCACATCGTCGTCCCGAAGGTGATGGGTCACTCGCTGCGGCTGCATCCGCTGCTCGTGATCTTCGGGCTGCTCGCCGGGGGCGAGATCTACGGCTTCCCCGGCATCCTCGTCGCGCTGCCGCTGCTCGCCGCAGCCCGTGCCGCCTGGGAGTTCTTCGGAGAGCGGATCGAGCTCGCGCGCTGGGCCGCCGAGCAGCCGCTCGAGGAGGCAATCGGCGTCGAGCTCGTCCCGGCACCGGCCGAAGGCTCGGTGCGCTCCTCCGCTCCCTGACCTCGTAACACTCTGTTACAAGGCAAGGGAGGGCGCGGGAGCGCGCGGTTCGAGGCGGGAAGCCGGCTCTCCGCCTGGCGTTGTCCGGCCTTGTAACAGTCTGTTACTTGGTCGTCGGCATACTCTTTTCGGTATGAGCTCCTTCCCTGACGTTCGCCTCCGCCGCTTCCGCCGGACGGGGGCGCTGCGCGGGCTCGTGCGCGAGACGCGGCTCGATCTCGAGGCCTTCGTGATGCCGCTCTTCGTGGCGCCGGACTCGCTGCGCAACGAGGCGTTGCCCGGCATGTCGCGCCACTCCGTCGACGGCGTCGTGCGCGAGGTCGAGGAGCTCGTGCGCAGCGGCGTTCAGGCAGTCATGCTCTTCGGCGTCCCCGAGGAGAAAGACGAGCAGGCGACCGGCGCGTGGGAGGACGACGGCATCGTGCAGCTCGCGCTCCGCGCGCTCCGTCCGCGCTTCCCGGAGCTCGTGTTGATGACCGACGTTTGTCTCTGCGAGTACACGTCGCACGGCCACTGCGGAGTGCTCGTCGATGGCGAGGTGCACAACGATCAGAGCCTCGAGCTGCTCGCGCGCACTGCCGTCAGTCACGTAGAAGCCGGCGCCGACGCCGTCGCGCCGAGCGACATGATGGACGGCCGCGTACACGCGATTCGCGAGGCGCTCGACGAGCAGAGCTTCGAGTCGACGCCGATCCTCGCGTACTCGGCGAAGTATGCGTCCGCGTTCTACGGGCCGTTCCGCGAGGCGGCAGACTCGACTCCGTCATTCGGCGACCGGCGCGGGTACCAGATGGATCCGGCGAACGTGCGCGAGGCGCTGCGCGAATGCGAGCTGGACGTCGAGGAAGGCGCCGACGCGATCATGATCAAGCCCGCGCTGCCGTACCTCGACGTGATTCGGGCTGCGCGCGAGTCGTTCGACGTGCCGATCGCCGCGTACAACGTCTCCGGCGAGTACGCGATGATCAAGGCAGCGGCCGCCGCCGGCTGGATGGACGAGCGGCAAGCCGCACTCGAGTCGCTCGTCGCAATCAAGCGCGCGGGCGCCGACCTGATCGTCTCGTACTGGACGAAAGACCTGCCGCAGTGGCTCTGACCACACGCTCGGATCTCTACCGCCGTGCGTTGGAGCTGATCCCCGGCGGCGTCAACTCGCCCGTGCGCGCGATGAAGGCCGTCGGGCTCGACGAGCCGTTCTTCGCGTCGAGCGGTGACGGCGCATATCTCGTCGACGTCGACGGCAACCGCTACCTCGACTGGGTGCTCTCCTGGGGCCCGCTGCTCTTCGGCCACGCCGATGCAGAGACGGTCGAGGCGGTGCGCGAGGCCGCGCTGCGCGGCACGACGTTCGGCGCGACGACGGAGGCCGAGGTCGAGCTCGCGGCGGAGATCGCCGACGCGGTTCCGTCGATCGAGAAGGTGCGCCTCGTCTCGTCCGGTACCGAGGCAGCGATGAGCGCGCTGCGCCTCGCGCGCGGGTTCACGAGCCGCGACCGTATCCTCAAGTTCGCGGGCTGCTACCACGGTCACTCCGACGCGCTGCTCGCAAGCGCCGGCTCCGGACTTGCGACCCTCGCCATTCCGTCCTCGCCCGGTGTGCCGCCGGCCGTCACCGCCGACACGATCGTCGTGCCGTACAACGACGTGGAGGCTGTCGCCGAGGCCGTGCTCCGCTACGGCGAAGGTCTCGCGGCGATCATCGTCGAGCCGGTGGCCGGAAACATGGGCGTCGTCCCGCCTGAGGCCGGTTTCCTCGACGTCCTGCGGCAGCTCTGCGACGCATCCGGTGCGCTGCTCGTGTTCGACGAGGTGATCACCGGCTTTCGCGTCGCGCGCGGCGGAGCGCAGGAGCTCTACGGCGTGACGCCC
>JAOPYX010000340.1 GCA_025964535.1 Actinomycetes bacterium
CGCGCACCGGCGCACCCACCGGCGTGACCGGGACGTCGGCGACGCTGACGGGCACCGTCGATCCCGACGGCCACTCGACGACGTGGTACTTCGAGTTCGGCACCACAACCGGCTACGGCACGAAGACATCGATGCAGAGCACGGGCTCGACCACCGGCGCCCGCACGGTCTCCGTTCCGATCGCAGGACTGACGCCCGGCACGACCTACCACGTGCGGCTCGTCTCGACGAGCAGCGCCGGCACGGGCTACGGCGCCGACGCGCCCTTCACGACCGTGGGGCCCGCGTTGACGATCGCGGCCTCCGGTGCATCGGTGGTCTATGGACGGCGCGTCATGCTCAGCGGCACCGTGTCGAACAAGCAGGCGAACGCCTCCGTCGCGGTGTTCGCAGCGAGGCTGGACACCGGCTCGTTCACGGCGGTTGCCACCGTGCTCACCGGCACAGGCGGCACGTGGAGCCTCAGCGTCAAGCCGCCGGTCCGCACGACGTACAAGGCCCTCTTCGGCGGTGGAAGCGCGGTCACCACCGTCTTCGTCCGGCCCGCGGTCTCGTTCGTCGCGCTGTCGAGGGGGCGGTTCGCGATCCACGTCGGTGCCGCGCGCTCCTTCGCGGGCCGCGTCGTGCAGCTCCAGCGGCACCGGCTCGACGGCAGCTGGCTGACGATCGGCAACTGGCGCCTGAGCGCACGCTCGAGGGTCGTCATCCACCCGCGCCTCCGTCGCGGACGGTCGCTCGTGCGGGCCGCGATCGGTGCAAGCCCCCAGGGCTCCGCGTACCTCGCCGGCTACAGCGCCTGGCTGTCGACGCGGCGGCCCTGAGACACCTCTAGGGCGGGAGCCCCGTTTCCACCCTCCCGTATGTGGGGAGACTCCGAGACGGAAATCAGTCCTGGAGGAAGGTGACGCTGGTGGCGTACGGGCTCCTATTCCTTCGCGTGGTCGTGGGCTTGCTGCTTTTCGCCCACGGAACGCAAAAGCTCTTCGGCTGGTGGGGCGGCGGCGGCATCCGCGGAACGGCCGGCGCCTTCGGTTCGCTCGGCTTGCGGCCGCCGACCGCGATGGCCTTGACCGCCGGCATCTCGGAAGCATCCGGCGTGCTCTTCGCGATGGGCCTTCTCACGCCGTTCGCGGCGCTCCTCATGGCCTCGACCATGGTCGTCGCGGTCGGCTCGGTCCACTGGAAGAACGGCTTCTTCGTCGCAAACGGCGGCTACGAGTTCAACCTGGCGCTCTGGGCAGTGGCCGTGGCGGTCGCGGCGACCGGTCCGGGCCGCTTGTCGGTCGACGCCGCTCTCGGCTGGGCCGACAACCTCTCGGGGGTCTGGTGGGGCGTCGGCGTGCTCGCGGCGTCGCTCGCGAGCGGCGGACTCGTGCTCGCGTCTCGGGAGCGCCAACCGGAGGCGGACGCCACGGAGGCGCCACTCGCCCGGGAGCACGAAGAAGAGACCTCGCCCGTCTAGCGACTACACACCGCCGAGCGCCAGCTGGCGGTACGCGACGAGCCCGGAGACGCCGACACCGACGAGGCGCAGCGCTCCGGGCCGGTCGCGCAGCCCACGATCGAGCAGCCTGCACGCGAGGTCGCCGATCTGCTCTGCATCGTCGATCCCGACGTCGAGCGAGCTCGAGCGGCTGCGGATCGAGAAGTCGGCGTAGCGCAACTTCGTCGTCACCGTCCGTGCCACTTGGCCCTTCTTCTGGAGGTGTCCCGCGACCTCCGTCGCCATCGTCCGCAGCTCGTCGTGCAGGCGCTCGCGATCGCTGAGGTCGCGCTCGAACGTGTTCTCGACGCTGATCGACACGCGTTGGACACCGTGCTCCAGCCCGCGCGGGTCGATGCCGCGCGCGCGGTCGCGCAGAACGGCGCCGACGCTGCCCGGCAGGAGTCGCCGCAGATCCTCGTCGTCGAGCGCAGCAAGGCCGCCCACCGTCTCCACACCGCCCGCGCGCAGCCGCTCCTCCGCCTTCGGGCCGACGCCGGGGAGGCGGCGCACGTCGAGGCCGGCGAGGAACGACGCCTCCTGGCCTGGGACGACCACGGTGAGACCGCCGGGCTTGCGCGCATCGCTCCCGACCTTGGCCACGACCTTGCACGGCGCCACGCCGAGCGAGCACGTGAGGCTCGTTCCGGCGCGCACCGCGGTCTGCACTGCCTCTGCGACGACGCGCGCCTCGAGGAAGTCGCGCGCGACCTCGCCGAGATCGAGGTACCCCTCGTCGAGACCGGTCTGCTCGATCGTCGGCACGATGCCCCGCACGGTCGACCAGACGTGGCGCGAGTACTCCCGGTAGAGCGAGTGCCGCGGACGCACGAACACCGCATGCGGGCAGCGGCGGATCGCCTCCGCGGCGCTCATCGCCGAATGAATGCCGAACCGCCGTGCGACGTAGTTGGCGGTCGCGACGACGCCCCGGCCTTGTGGATCCCCACCGACGATGAGCGGCTTCTCGCGCAACTCGGGGTTCTCGAGCTCTTCGACCGCCGCGAAGAAGGCGTCGAGGTCGAGGTGGGCGACGATCCCGGGCACGGCCATACGAACAAGCGTACGTGTCGCCGCCGACGGAGCTACCGGGCCGCGACCTCGTCCAACCGAGCCCGGATGCGATCCGAGCAGGCGGCGTCCGAATGGAAGCCGTCCGGATAGTCGGAGGTCCGGCAACCGTCGGCCCGCCCGTTCGAGAGATCCGCCCAGGTAGAGCCCGACCGTGCGAAGAGCGCCGGCATCGCCTGCAGGAACTCCCGCCAGCGAGCGGCGAGCTGCGGGTTGGCCCTCACCAGTCGGAAGTAGTCGGGCGGCTCCGGCGGGGCGAAACCGACGACACGCCAGCCGCGCCGGCGTGCGAGCTCGAGCGCTTGCTCGAGAATCTGCATGCGCCGAGCGTCGAGGCTCGTCCATCCGTCGTAGTAGCCGTTGCGCACCGTCGCCAGATCCTTCGAGTACGGCGGCGCGTGGAACGGAGGGAATGTCTGCGGTGCGAGCTCCCAGCTCCACACGCGAGAGCCGTCCACCTTCCAGGCGATGCTCGGATAGAGGCGACCGATCACGCAGCTCTTCCCCACCTGCTCGCGCTTCCAGCGGTGCGTGAGGATGTAGTGCCCCTGCCTCACGTAACGAACGGCGTACTCGAACGTCGACCGGTTCAGGAGGTACTGCGCGAGGTCGTACGGGCCGGGCCGATACACCGGCACGGAGTAACGGCGGTTGAACCAGAACGCTTCGACTCCGATGTACACCGTCTGCGCCGGCTTCGCGGGCAGTGCGCGAAACAACGCGAGAATCGTCTCAGGCGAGCTGCCCGGGAAGCCGAGGTTCGAGAACGTCCGCTCACCTGGATGCGACTGGATCTTCAGCACGCGGCTCGAGCCGACGACGAAGCGTGTGGTCGGACGTCGATGGAACACGTCGAGCTTGAACGAGAAGTAGCGCGCGCCGACGATCTCCTGCGCGACGAGGCAGTTCGGGTCCTGATTCAACGCAGCGGTCAGCGCACCCGGTTTGTAGATGTCGCCGAACGGGTCGACCCACCAGTCGAACGCGGCAGCCCCGCCCAGCAAGACGACGATCGTCGCGAAGAAGAGGGCGAGTCTGCGCATCAGAAGCGGAAGTAGATGAAGGGATGGCTCGTGTAGATCGAGACGGCCGACACGACGAACAGGATGGCGACAACCGCGACGCGCAGCGCACTCCACTCTGCCAGCGGCAGGCGCCACGACTCCGGCAGGAACCACACCACGGCACCCGCGACGAGCACGTAGGCGACCAGGTGGCCGGGCACACCTCCAAAGCCGTGCAGGCCGAGCATTCCCGCGTAGACGCCGCCGATGTCGGAGGCCGAACGCATGCGGAACAGCACCCAACCGATGATCACGAGGAGGAAGGTCGCGGCGATCGCAAGGGGCCGCGGCAGCCCCCAGCCGCGCCGGCGCGCGTGATGCGTTCCCGCGAGCAGGCCGCCGTGATAGAGGCCCCAGCCGACGAAGTTCAGCGAGGCACCGTGCCAGAGACCGCCGAGCCCCATCGTCACGAAGAGGTTGACGTCACGGCGACGCTCTCCCTTCCTGTTCCCGCCGAGGGAGATGTAGAGGTAGTCGCGCAGCCAGGTCGAGAGCGTCACATGCCACCGGCGCCAGAACTCGGTCGGGCTCGCCGACCGATACGGCCGGTCGAAGTTCCACGGCAGCTCGATGCCGAAGATGCGCGCGAGCCCGAGCGCCATGTCGGAGTACGCGCTGAAGTCGAAGTAGATCTGGAAGCCGAAGCCGACCGCACATGCCCACGCATTGGCGAAGCCGATCGAACCGGGTGTGGCGAGATAGTGATCGACCCATTGCGCAATCGGGTCTGCGAGCAGGACCTTCTTCGCCAGGCCGAGCGTGAAGAGCATCAACCCGGAACGCACCCGGTCCGGGTTGAACCGGTGCTTCTCCATCAGCTGCGGCTGCAGAATTCCGTAGCGGACGATTGGGCCCGCGATCAAGTGCGGGAAGAACGAGATGAAGAACGCATAGCGCAGCGGATCGCGTTCCGCACGCAGCGTCCCGCGATAGACGTCGACCATGTACGAGATCCCTTCGAACGTGTAGAAGCTGATCCCGATCGGCAACGCGATGGAGCTCACGAACGAGTGCAGCCCGGGGAAGCTCTGCTGCGTGATCACGTGGACGAACGAGAGCGCGTATCCGCCGACGAACGCCGTGTACTTGTAGTAGGCCAGGAGCGCGAGCACGCCGACGATCCCCACCGTGAGCACGAGCTTGCGCCGCTGCTCGAGCCGTGTGCTCTCCAGCAGCCTGCCGCCCGTGAACGAGATCGCCGTCGACCCGGCCATCAGCGCCGGGAACCACCAGTCCGCGTAGGCGTAGAAGTAGTAGCTCGCGAGAACGACCAGCAGCAGTCGCAGCCGGTGCCGCGGCACGGCGTAGTAGCCAACCACGACGGCCGGCAGAAACAGGTAGAGGAACGGAAAGCTGTTGAAGAGCACGCGGGCGGGTCACCTTAACCCGGGCGTCCGGATAGGCTCCGCGCGATGGCTCTCCTGACGTCGCAGATCGAGCGCTCCGAGGAGTTCTCGCGCCGTCACGAGCGCATGGCAGCGCTCGTGGCCGAGCTCCGCGAGCGCACGGCCGCAATCGCGCTCGGCGGCGGGGAGAGGTCGGTCGAGCGCCATCGCTCGCGCGGCAAGCTGACTGCGCGGGAGCGGATCGACCGGCTCGTCGACCCCGACACGGCCTTCCTCGAGCTGAACGCGCTGGCCGCCTACGGCCTCTACGGCGGCGACGCACCGAGCGCGGGCATCGTCACCGGGATCGGCGTCGTCGAGGGACGCGAGTGCGTGATCGTGGCGAACGACGCGACCGTCAAGGGCGGTTCGTACTTCCCGCTCACGGTGAAGAAGCACCTGCGCGCGCAGGAGGTGGCAGCGCAGAACGCCCTGCCCTGCCTCTACCTCGTCGACTCGGGCGGCGCCTTCCTACCACTGCAGGCGGAGGTCTTCCCCGACCGGGAGCACTTCGGACGGATCTTCTTCAACCAGGCGCAGATGTCGGCACAGGGCATCGCGCAGATCGCGGTCGTGATGGGCTCCTGCACCGCCGGCGGCGCGTACGTGCCGGCGATGAGCGACGAGACGGTGATCGTGCGCGGCACGGGGACGATCTTCATCGGCGGCCCGCCGCTCGTGAAGGCGGCGACGGGACAGGACGTCACAGCGGAGGAGCTGGGCGGTGCCGACGTGCACGCGCGCCGCTCGGGTGTCGCCGACTACTACGCAGCCTCCGACGAGCATGCGCTCGCGCTCGCGCGCGGCATCGTGCGCAACCTGCACCTGCGCCCGCCGGCGCCGCCGTGGGATATCGCCGAGCCGGAGCCGCCTGCGCTCGATCCGGGCGAGCTCTACGGGCTGATCCCCGAGGACTTCCGGCACCGGACGGATGCGCGCGAGCTGATCGCACGCAT
>JAOPYX010000358.1 GCA_025964535.1 Actinomycetes bacterium
GATACTCGCCGCCGTGGTACCTGAGCGCGCACGAGCGGTGGTGATCGGCGGCGGCGTCATCGGCTGCTCCGTTCTGTACCACCTGGCGAAGCTCGGCTGGACGGACTCCGTGCTCGTCGAGCAGTACCAGTTGACGCACGGCTCGACGTGGCACTCGGCGGGGCTCGTCGGCCAGCTGCGCTCCTCGCTCTCGCTCACGAAGCTCATGCAGTACTCCGTCGGCCTCTACGCCGAGCTGAAGGAGCTGACGGGCAACGATCCCGGCTGGCGCCAGCTGGGCGGCCTGCGGCTCGCCTCGTCGGAGGCGCGCCTCGAGGAGATCCGCCGCCAGGCGTCGTGGGCGAAGACGTTCGGGCTGCCGATGGAGATCGTCTCGCCGCAGGAGGCGCAAGCGCTCTTCCCGCCGATGAGCACCGATGGTGTCGTGGCGGCCGCGTACATCCCCGATGACGGGTACCTCGACCCGAGCCAGCTCACGTTCTCGCTTGCCGACGCGGCGCGGCGCCTCGGTGCACAGATCGAGGTGCGCACGAGCGTCACGGGCATCGAGACGCGTGACGGTCGTGTCGTCGCCGTCGAGACGGACAAGGGCCGCATCGAGTGCGAGGTCGTCATCGACGCGGCGGGCATGTACGCGCCGGAGATCGCGCGGATGGTCGGCGTCGACCTGCCGATCGTCCCGTACGGGCACCAGTACCTGATCACCGAGCCGTTCACGCCGGCGCTCGCGCCGCTGCCGACATTGCGCGATCCGGACAATCTCATCTACTTCCGCAGCGAGGTCGGCGGGCTCGTGATGGGCGGCTACGAGCGCAGACCGGCGCCCTGGGCGCTCGACGGCATCCCGGACGGCTTCGAGGCGCAACTGCTGCCGGAGGAGTGGGATCGCATGGAAGAGCTCTTCACGAATGCCATCCATCGTGTGCCGGCGATGGAGACGGCCGAGGTGAAGAAGTTCTTCAACGGGCCTGAGGCGTTCACGCCCGACGCGGACTTCCTGCTCGGCGAAACCGACGTGCCGGGCTTCTGGGTCGCCGCGGGCGGTTGCGCTCACGGGCTTGCGGGCGCGGGTGGCATCGGCAAGGTGATGGGCGAGTGGATCGTCGACGGGTTGCCCGAGTGGGACGTCTGGGCGCTCGACGTGCGCCGCTTCGGCAGGCAGTACCGCAGCCAGGCCTACACGCTCGCGCGCTCGTACGAAGCGCTCTCGCAGTACTACGACATCAAGTACCCGGGCGAGGAGAAGCAGGCGGGGCGTCCGCTACGCGTGTCGCCGGCGTACGCGCGTCATCAGGCACTGGACGCGGCGTTCGGCGAGAAGGGAGGCTGGGAGCGCGTCAACTGGTATGAGTCGAATGCGGCGGCCGGCGACGAGTCGCTGCGCCCGCGCGGCTGGGCCGGCGAGAACTGGTCGCCGGCGATCGGTGCGGAGGCGCGCGCGACCCGCGAGGCAGTTGCGCTGTTCGACCAGTCGAGCTTCTCTAAGCTCGAGGTGCTCGGACCGGGTGCCTTGGAGTTCCTCGAGCGGCTGTGCGCGAACACGATCGACCGTCCGGTCGGCACGCTCGTCTACACGCAGCTGCTGAATGCACGCGGCGGCATCGAGGCCGACCTGTCGGTGCTGCGGCGCGGGGAGGATCGGTTCATGCTCGTCACCGGCACGGCGTTCGGAAATCACGATCGCGCGTGGATCGAGAAGCACGCGCCACGCGACGGGTCGGTCTACGTGAACGACGTGACTTCGGCGTATGCGTGCCTCTGCCTGTGGGGGCCGCGCGCGCGAGACGTGCTGCAGCCGTTGACGAAGACGCCGCTCGACTGCCCGTACATGAGCTCCCGCGAGCTGGCGGTCGGCTTCGTTCCTGTCGTGGCATCACGGGTCACGTACGTCGGCGAGCTCGGGTGGGAGCTCTACTGCCCGACGGAGTACGGCGCGCGTCTCTGGGACACGCTCGTGGAGGCGGGCGAGTCGCACGGGCTCGTTCCGGGCGGCTATCGCGCGATCGATGCGCTGCGGCTCGAGAAGGGATACAGAGCGTGGGGGAGTGACCTCAACTCCGAGACCACGCCCTACGAAGCAGGCCTCGGCTTTGCGGTGAAGCGGGACAAGGGCGACTTCGTCGGCCGCGACGCGCTGGATCCGAAGCCCGCGCAGCGGCTCGTCTGTCTCGTGCTCGACGACCCGCGCTCGATCGCGCTCGGCTCGGAGCCGGTACGTGCGGGCGACGAGCTCGTCGGTCGCGTGACGAGTGGCGGCTACGGCTATGCGGTGAACGCCAGCATCGCGTTCGCGTACGTGCCGGTCGCCCATGCCGATCCCGGCACGAAGGTCGAGGTCGACATCTTCGGCGAGTGGGTGCCGGCCGAGGTGCGCGCCGAGCCGTTGTACGACCCGGCCGGAGAACGCGTTCGCGCCTGACGAGCGCCGACCGCTAGTAGAGCCCTTCGCGGCGCGCGTACCGCTTCGCACGTTCGCGCTCGTACTCCTCGGCATCGAACGAGCTGTCGGTGAGCGAGCGAAGGATCTCGCCCTGGCTCGGTAGGTCGGAACGCTCCACGTGCAGCTCCGGGTTCCAGAGATCCGACCGAATCAGTGCCTTCGAGCACTGCGTGAACGCCTCCTCGATCGTGACCAGCATGCCGATGCGGGGAACTGCGTTCTCGACCTCGCTTGCGGCGAGAAGCTCAGCGTCGTCCACGATCGTGGCGCGACCGTTCACCCGGAACGAGTCGCCGACTCCGGGAATCAGGAAGAGCAGGCCGATGCGCGGGTCGGCGAGCAGGTTCGTGAGGGTGTCGGCAATCCGGTTGCCCGGCCGCTCGGGAACGAGCAGCGTGCGCTCGTCGAGGATCCGCACGAAGCCGGCCGGGTCTCCGCGCGGCGACACGTCCACGCCGCCCTCGGGCCGGTTCGTCGCGACACAGACGAACGGCGAACGCTCGATGAACTGCCTCGTGAGATCGTTCAGCCGGTCGGCGATCTTCGCGACGACGACGTCAGCCGGCGAACCGATGATCGCGCGCAGTTGCGCCTCGTCCGTAATCGCCCCTGGCGCAGCCATCCTCCGGAGCGTATCCCTCACGCGGAGGGAAGCCTCGACCAGCACGACAAACGAGTGCGGATCGCTTGACCGCCCGCGGCTACGAGTACTTCGCCTCCGAGGCACTGATCGCGGGCGTGCCCTTCTATACGTCGTTCGGCTTCGTGGCCTGAGCAACCGGCAGTGCTCGATCGTCGGGCCCGCGGAGAGTGAGCGTCAACAGCGCCGCCAACGGCAACAGCAGGGTCAGGCTCGAGGGGATCGCCAGCGCCGTCGCAGTGAGTGACAACCCGACGAGCCGCACTGCGAAACCGACGCGCCGGCGCCAAAGCGCCAGACCGCAGAGATAGACCATGCTCCCGGCGAGCAACATGAGGAGCATCGCGAAGCCGAGCGTTGTCGGACTGTTCGTCGACAGTAGGAGAAGCGCGACCGAAGCCATTGCGGCTGCTCCGATCGATCCCAGAAATCGCACGACGAGCTCCGAACGCCGCCTAAGCGGACCGACTCCCCCGAGGACCAATGCGCCGAGGCCGACGAGCAAGCAGGCATAGGCGACGAGAATCATGCTGGCGTCGTCTCGACCCTAACAATGCGGAGGGTCGCCGGCTGCGCCAGGGTGCAGGAAGGGCGCCTTGGGGGTTCGGACACCGCCTTTCCCGGCGCGTTGCCCGGCTTAGGTTTCCTGGGCAACCGATCACGCGAAAGGTGGTGCGACGCGATGGCACAGCTCGAGACGAGGTCACTCGATCAACCCGATGAGACGCGCCCGGTCGACAAGGGGATGGTCGAGGTCGTGGAGCTCGACGGCACGACCGTGATGCGCACGACGTTTCAGCCGGGCTGGCGCTGGTCGGAGTCGGTCAGACCGATCGTCGGCGGCGACAGCTGCCAGACGCATCACGTCGGCTATGCGATCTCCGGCCGCATGCACGTGCTGATGGACGACGGCCAGGAGATGGACGTCGGGCCGGGGGAGGCGATCCAGATCCCACCCGGCCACGACGCCTGGGTCGTCGGCGACGAGCCGTATGTCGGCGTCGACTTCCAGGGAGGCTCGGACTACGCCAGGGCGTAACGCCTAGAGCGCCTTCCAGAAAACGGTCGTGTCGCAGGGCCGCCCGTCCGGGTAGAGGGCGTAGCCGGGAATCACGCCGACCCTCGTCCACCCGAGTCGCGCGTACAGACGCTCCGCGTTGTCGCCCGTCACGGTGTCGAGCACGAGCAGGGTCTTGCCTGCCGCTCGAGCCTCTGACTCGGCCTGCTCCATGAGGTGTTGCGCGACGCCGCGCTTGCGCGCGGAGCGGTGGACGAGGAGCTTTGCGATCTCCCCGCGGTGCGGTTGGTTCGGTGGCAGCGTGAGGATCACCTGAACCGTCCCGACGAGCCGGCCCTCGGCAAACGCAGCAAGAAGCAGTCGGTTGC
>JAOPYX010000004.1 GCA_025964535.1 Actinomycetes bacterium
GCGCCAGAGCGCCTCTTCGTCCTTCGACCGGTAGTACGCGCGGTCGACGTCGCCGACGTGGTGGCCGTGATAGCGATACGTGTTGCAGAGCAGGAACGCGGGCCCGCCGCCGGCGCGTGCGCGCGCGACCAGGTCGCTTGCCTCGTCGTAGACGGCGCGCACGTCCTGTCCGTCGACCTCGCGAGCCTCGATCCCGAACGCGCGCGGCCTGCCGAGGATCTCGCCGGCCGTCACCTCGAGGTAGTGCGTGTACTCGTTGTACATGTTGTTCTCGCAGACGTAGATCACCGGGAGCGCCCAGAGCGACGCCATGTTCATGACCTCGTAGACGAGACCCTGGCCGAGCGCGCCCTCGCCGAAGAAGCAGACGGTCACCTGATCCGTGCCGCGTCGCTTCGCCGAGAACGCCGCCCCGGTCGCGATGCCGGCGGAGCCGCCGACGATCGCGTTCGCGCCGAGATTGCCGTTCGCGTGGTCGGCGATGTGCATCGAGCCGCCCTTGCCGCGGCAGTACCCCGCCTCCTTGCCCAGCAGCTCCGCGAACATGCGGTCGATCTCGGCGCCCTTCGCGAGGCAGTGTCCGTGGCCGCGGTGCGTCGACGTGATCCAGTCGTCGCGGCGGAGCGCGGAGCAGACCCCGACCGCGACACCCTCCTCGCCGATGTAGAGGTGGGTCAGGCCCGGCATCTTCGCGCTGCGGTAGAGCTCGTTCGCCTGCTCTTCGAACAGCCGGATGCGGGTCATCTGCCGGTACATCTCGAGCGCGAGCTCAGTGCCGATC
This sequence comes from Actinomycetes bacterium, assembly GCA_025964535.1. Taxonomy (GTDB): domain Bacteria; phylum Actinomycetota; class Thermoleophilia; order Gaiellales; family Gaiellaceae; genus Palsa-739. The sequence goes on from JAOPYX010000004.1 coordinate 782, forward strand.
TCGCTCCGTGAGGCGGTCGCGCTCATGCGAGCACCTCCGTCTCCACCCCCGACATCGCCGCCAGCACGTCGAACAGCACCGCGAAGTCCTTCTCGCCGATGCCCATCGCGTTCGCACTCGTGAGGAACTCGTTCGTGACCGCGGTCGTCGGAAGCGGCACCTCGAGCTCTCGGCCGAGCTCGAGCGCGAGGTTCATGTCCTTCTGCATCATGTGGCAGTCGAACCACACCTCGTCCGGATGGCCGAGCACGAGCGGACCGCGGTACGCCACCATCGGCGATGCGATCACGGAAGCGAGCATCACCTCGACGACCCGCTCGCGCGGGATCCCCGTCTTCTCGGCGAGCAGCACGCCCTCGCTGAACGCGAGCATCTGCACCGCGAGGGAGAGGTTGATGGCGATCTTCATCGTCACGGCGGACCCGTTCGGGCCGAGATGGAACACCCGCGGGCCGATCGCCTCGAGCACCGGCTGCACGCGCTCGAATGCGTCCTCGTCGCCGCCGACCATGACCGAGGCCTTGCCCTGCTCGACGGTGATCGAGGTGCCGGACACCGGCGCGTCGAGCATCTGCGCGCCGACGGCGGCGACCTTCTCGGCGAGCTCACGCGTGTTCGCGGGGCTCGCCGTGCTCATGTCGACGTAGACCTTGCCCGGGGCCAGGCCCGCCAGGATGCCGTCGGGGCCGTCGGTGACGGCCTGCACCGCTGCGGTGTTCGTCACCATCGTGAAGACGACGTCACTGCTCTCCGCGACTGCGCGGGGACTGTCGGCCCAGCGCGCGCCCGCTTCGAGCAGCGGCTCCGCCTTCTCCCGGGTTCGGTTCCAGACCGTGACCGTGTGTCCCGCGTCCAGCAGACGCCGCGTGACGGCGCTGCCCATCACCCCCAGGCCGACATAGCCGAGGTCAGCCATTGGAAACTCCCTTCTCGACGTCCGCCTCAACGCGGACAAGATGGTTGGTCATCTCCTGCCGCGCCCGAACGGGATCGCCCGAGGCGATTGCAGCCCTGATGGAGCGATGCTCGACGACCGCGCTCTCGGGGCTCTGCGGGATCACGAAAACCGTCATGAGCGCGCGCCGAACGACGTCGCGCACCGCCTGCATGCTGTGGAGCACGAGCCTGTTCCCCGTGGCCTCCGCAACAGCGAGGTGAAAGTGGAGGTCGGCGTCGATGAAGCGTTCGCCACCGTGGTCGGCGAGCGAGACCGCCATCTCCTCGATCGCAGCGTCCATCTCCTCCAGGTGGCCGGCGCCGTGCCGTTGCGCGGCCAGCGCCGCGGCCTCGACCTCGAGAATCCGGCGGAGCTCGAACAGGTCGTGGATCCCGGTCCTGTCGTCGAGCGTGAACATCAACCGGAGCGAGCTGTTGAGCGGGCTCGCCGCGTCGGCCACGACGAAGGATCCGCCGTTGACGGCGCTGATCACGCCCTGCGACTCGAGCATGCGAAGCGCCTCGCGGATCGAGGAGCGCCCGACGCCGAAGCTCTCGGTCAGCTCCCGCTCGGGTGGCAGAACGTCGCCCGGCTTGAGCCGGCGCGCGCCGATCTGACCGAGCAACTGCTCGGCGACCTGTTCGTAGACCTTGCGGCGTGCGACCGGCTGGTAGCTCGCTGGCGTGTCCATGGCCTCGGATTCTCGCGTGTTCTGTCCGACAAGCAGACGTCGGCACTCTACGCACGCCGCGCCGGATTTTGCAAGGGGCAGCTCTTGAACCCACGTGTACAAGGGTTTTCGAGGTCAAAAAGCTATCTCGATTGCATCCTCCGGCGCAACATGCTTGAATCGCCGCTGTCTGATCGTCTGACGCATCCCGCGCTTCCCCCTCATCGGTACGCAAGGAGGCTGGTCGTGATCAGGAACACCGCTCGTCTCGCAGTCCTCACAGGCGCCGCGGCCCTGGCGGCCGCCGCGGCAACTGCCGCCGGCGCCGCACCGACACACGTCTCGGCGGGGCCGATCAAGATCGGCATCTCGCTCTCGCTCTCCGGTGACTTCTCCGACCCGGGCAAGTTCGCGCAGCAGGGCTACAAGCTGTGGGCGAACACCGTGAACGCGAAGGGCGGCATCCTCGGCCGGAAGGTCCAGTTGATCATCCAGGACGACGCGAGCAGCCCGACCCAGGCCGCCACGAACTACCAGAACTTCATCACGAAGAACAAGGTCGACCTCGTGTTCGGGCCGTTCTCGACGCTCCTGTCGGCGCCGTCGGCAGCGGTCGCGAACCGCTACGGCTACGCGTTCATCGAGCCCGCGGGCGGCGGTCCCGCCGTGTTCGACGAGAAGCTGCACAACGTCTTCTTCACGCAGCCGGCGCCGGTCGTCCAGAGCGGCGACATCTTCGCGAACTGGCTCCTCTCGCTGCCGAAGTCGCAGCGGCCGAAGACGGCCGCATACCCGGCGCTCGACGACCCGTTCTCGTCCCCGATCGCCGACCGCATGCGCGGCATCCTCGAGAAAGCAGGCGTGAAGACGGTCTACAAGACGATCTACGCGTCCGAGACCGTCGACATGACGCCGATCATCTCGAAGATCGCGGCCGCGAAGCCCGACG
>JAOPYX010000033.1 GCA_025964535.1 Actinomycetes bacterium
TCGGGAAGAACCTCCTGCTCCATTTCGAGGGCGGCCTCGTACTCCGCAGCCACCTGCGCATGACCGGACGCTGGCGCGTGGAGCCGCGCGGGTCGACGCGTGTCGGCCTGCCGTGGCTCGTGCTGCGCGGCGAAGCGCACGAGGCCGTGCTGTGGAACGGCCCGGTGCTCGAGCTCGGCCGCGGCGCGAGCTTCACGAGCAGGCTCGGGCCGGACATCCTCGAGCATCCGCCGGATCTCGCGGCGATGCGCGAGCGCCTTCGTGCCGTGCCGCAGGAACGCACGGTCGGCGACGCACTGCTCGACCAGCGGCTCGTCTCCGGGATCGGCAACATCTGGAAGGCGGAAGCGCTCTGGAACGCGCGCGTGTCGCCGTGGCGAGCGCTCGCGGCCGTAACGGACGAGGAGCTCACGGCGGTGCTGGAGTCGGCGCACGAGAACATGCGCAGCAGCGTCCAGGGAACGCGAACGCTCCGTCACGTGTACCGGCGCGCCGGTCGCCCCTGTCGCCGCTGCGGCACGCTGATTCGCTCGCAGCCGCAGGGCGACGAGCCGCGCACCGCGTACTGGTGCCCCGGCTGCCAGCGCGACTGAGATACTCGCGGCGATGGGCATCGATCTCGCACCGTTTCTCCTGATCTCGGTGTTGCTGATCCTCATCCCGGGGCCCGACACCGCGATCGTGACGAAGCACGCGCTGCTCGCCGGCAGGCGCGGCGGCGTGTTCGCGGCGGTCGGCGTCTCCGCCGGGCTCGCCATCTGGACGGTTGCCGCGGCGGTCGGAGTGGCCGCCGTCCTGCGCGCGTCCGCGGTCGCGTTCCTCGTCCTGAAGATCGTCGGCGCGATCTATCTCGTCTGGATGGGCATCCAGCTGCTCCGCGCGCGCACGGCCGCGGAGCCGCCGGCGGCCGAAGGCGCAGTCAGCGGCCGCCGCGTCGCGCGAAAGGCCGTGCGCCAGGGTCTGCTCTCGGACCTGAGCAATCCGAAGATCGCGGTCTTCTTCACGAGCTTCCTGCCGCAGTTCGTGCACGGCGACAGCCACGGCTTCGCCTCGCTGCTCGTGCTCGGCGCGATCTTCTGCGTGCTCACCCTGTTCTGGCTCGTGTTCTACGGGAACCTCATCGGGCACGGCTCGACCGTGTTGCGCCGACCCGCCGTGCGGCGCGCGCTCGACCGCTTCACCGGCGTCGTGCTCGTCGCGTTCGGGATCAGGCTCGCGTTCGAGCACAGGTAGGAGGTAGGAGGAACCGCGCAACCCGCGTCGTAGAGCGGAAGTTGCGATGCGTTCTCCGCACCTCTACGACACATTGCGCGGCTTCTGCCTCGGCGCGTTCGCGGCGTTCCATCGCGACCTCGACTCCGGCGCCGACCTGCCGTTCGCTTTCGAGGAGCACGGCTCGTACGGGCGGCCGACGCTGTATGAGTACCGCCCGCTCGTGCGCGGCTTCGTCGAGGCGCGCGTCGACCGTCTCTATGCGCGCGACGACGTGCGCTCTGCGGTCGACGACCTGCAGCGCGAGCCCGCGGCGCGGATCTTCGCGCGTGCACACGAAGGCGTAACGCCCGACGAGGCGCGCGCGCTCTATCGCAGCGTGCTCGTGCCGCTGCTCGTGCGCACAGCCGAGGGCTGCGGCGGCTTCGACTGGGACGACCAGGCCTTCGACCGCGCCTACGCCGAGCTGGAGGAGTCGCTCTTCGGCGACGGCCATGCGTACGGCGCAGTCGCGCCGCTCGTCGGCGTCTCCTGCGGAACCGGGATCGACCTCGGCGGCGGCATCCGCGTGCGCGCGGCCGCCGCCGGTGAGCTCGCAGCGATGTGGCCCGAGGCGACCGGGCTGCTCCCGCGCGACTTCGGACGCGAGCCGGACCGGCTCTGCGTGCTCGAGCTCGAGCGCCCGCTCGACCGCGGCACGGACGAGGTGCCCGATGCGCCGGGCGAGCTCGCCGACGCGGTGACCGCTCTACGCCTCTCCACGGCGGCACCCGTCGCCGCCGGCCCCGTGCTCTTCGAACGGCTGGACTGGCGCCCGTACGGCATCCGTCCCGTGTTGCCGATCGCGGCGACCGCACCGCCCGGCGAGCCGACCCGCCTCGATCCCTTCCGCGCCTCGGTTGCCGTGCAGCTGCGGCCGAAGCTGGCGCTCGCCGACGAGGACACCGGCCTCGGCGACGCGCTCGACCGCTGGGAGCTCGCGCTCTTCCAGGACGATCCGTTCCGCGCCGAGCAGCTGCGCCAGGCGCTCGCCTCCGCGCTCGGCGACGGCGACGGAACCTGGGCCGCCGGCATGCGCGCCGCCGCCTTGCTCGGCGAGACGCCGCAGGAACGCACCGACCTCGTCGAGCGCTTCCGCGACCCGACGCTCGACCTCGTCCGCCGGATGCTCGTCGCCGTACTGCTGCACGGCAACCGCGCGAAGCTCCTCCGCGAGCTCGACGACACCCTGCTCGGCGTCCGCTCGAAGGCCGCAGGCGTCGCAGAGTTGCGCGCGAGCTGACACACATCGGCCGCTACGGTCGAAGCATGGAAGAGGCGCACGCACTGCTCGCCCGCCTCGCGCGCATCGAGGCGCTCGACCGCGATGGCGCAGCGCCGGAGCTGTTGCTGCCGGAGCTCCGGGCGCTCGTCGGCGAGGCCGAGGCGTGGGCGCGCCGCGAGCGTGACCCGCGGGCGGAAGCGGCCGCCCGCACGTGCGCCGACGCCTGCCGGCAGCCGGATCTCGAGCGACATCTGGCACTACCGGCGGGCTAACGGCCTCCTTTCCAATGTTCTTACACAGATCGCAGGATCCGTAGATACCTTGACCGCTCCAGGGTCGTAGGGCTTCACCAATACAAACGTCTCACCTCCGCACCCAGAGCGCCGATAACTGAGTTAGGACTGCGGTGCGCGCCCTTCTTACGAACAGAAAAGCCCAGATTCTGCTGAACGCAGGCTTTGGAGTGCTGCTGCTGATCGTCGCCTTCTTCAGCGCACGCCACTTCCTGCACGCCGGCTGGCCGCTTCATCACACGAAGCCGTGGCTCGTCGTCGCCTCCGCCGTTCTCTTCTTCGTCGCCTACGCCTTCAAGGCGTGGGGCTGGCAGCGGCTCTTCGCGAAGCACGAGCGCCCGTCCTCACAGTCACTCGCCTTCGCGGGCGGCGCAGCCTGCGTCGGCGGCATTGCGCTGCCGGGCAGGATCGACGATGCGCTCCGCATCGCAGTCGTCAAGCGCTTCCCGGGCACGCGCTGCGGGCTCGGCACCGTCGGGCTCAGCCTGATCGTGCTCGGGCTGCTCGACAACGCAGCCCTGACGCCGCTGGCATCGGTCGCCGCCGTCAGCTCGAGCTCGATGCTCGTGCGTGCGGGCTTCCTCGTCGTCGCCGTGGCCGGCGTGCTCGCCGCCCTCCTGATCGGCTTCCTTCCCATGATCGCGAGGTGGCAGCGGGTGACGCGGTATCGCGGCGGCCGCTGGCTCGCCTCGCATACGCACTGCACGAAGGAGGCGGGAGCGGCCTGGCTGCTCGTCTCCGTCTCCTGGGGCCTCCGCGGCACGGCGGTCTTCTTGCTGCTGGACGCCCTCTCCCTCAAGGGCTCGTTCGCGCTCGCACTCGCCTTCCTCTGCGCCTCGGCCGCCTCGGCCGCGCTCCCGATCGCTCCGGCGGGGGCCGCCACCCAGGCCGGCGCCGGCGCCGCGATCCTGATCGCGAGCGGCATGAAGGGAACCGAGGCGCTCGCGTTCTCCGTCGCCGCGCAGGCGCTCGTGATCGTCACCGGCGCGGCAGTGATGCTGATCATCACCGCCTGGCAGGTCGCACTGCGCGTCAAGCCGCACGTGCAGCGCGCCTACGCGACGCTGTAGCTACGTCGCCGGACCGCTCGTGACGAGGTCGCGTACCCGGATGAGCAGCAGCGCGAGCACCGCGCCCGTGAAGGCGACGATCGCACCGATGAGGAGGATCCGGTCGAGCCCGGCGATGAACGCCGCGCGTGCGACGTTGCCGCCCTGCTGGATCGCGCCGAAGGCGACGGCCTTCGCCGAGCCTGCGCCGTGCAGGTGGGACGCGATCGTGCTCTGGAAGATCGCCCCGAGCGCCGCGATGCCGGTCGCGATTCCGACCTGGCGGAACGTGTTGTTGACGCCCGACGCCATCCCGGCCCGCCGCGGCTCGACGATGCTCACCGCCGTCGAGGCGAGCGGCGCGTTGACCATGCCGATGCCGATGCCCGCCAGCAGGAAGCCGGGCAGCAACGCCGTCCAGGTGGAGTGCGTCGTCACGCGGCTCATCAGCAGGAGCGCGAGGCCGACGAGCCCCAGGCCGAGCGCCAGGAGCAGCCGTACGGGCACCCGCGTCGACAGCCGGCCCGCGATCGGCGCGGCGAAGAAGGAGATCACCGAGAGCGGCAGGAAGCGCAGGCCCGCCTGGATCGGCGAGTAGCCGAGCACGTTCTGCAGGTAGAGCGTGAGGTAGAGCCACTGCGAGAACATCGCCGCGGAGATCGTGAACGCGACGATCTGCGCGCCCGCGAACGTCGGCACGCGGAAGAGCGACACGTCGAGCATCGGGTCGCGCTGCCGGCGCTCGATGCCGACGAAGCCGACGAGCAGCACGATTGCGCCGGCGAGCAATGCGACCTCGCGTGTGCTCGACCAGCCCCAGTCGTTGCCGCGCAGGAGGGCGAGCACGAGCGCGAACAGACCTCCGGTCAGCGTCACGAAGCCGGGCAGGTCGAAGCGGCCCTGCTCCTCGTTCCGCGACTCGTGCAGCACGCGGATCGCGCCCACGATGCAGAGCGCGCCGATCGGCAGGTTGACGTAGAAGATCGAGCGCCAGCCGAGCCACGTCGTGAGGGCGCCGCCGACGAGCGGCCCGATCGCCACGGCGGCGCCGATCGTCGCGCCCCAGATGCCGAAGGC
>JAOPYX010000061.1 GCA_025964535.1 Actinomycetes bacterium
GCTGATCGAGGCGAAGCAAAGGGTGCACGAAGGTGTCCCGATCTCACAGCCGCTCGTCGAGAACGACGTCTTCCCGCCGATGGTCTCGCAGATGATCAAGGTCGGCGAGGAAACGGGTGAGCTCGACCAGATGCTCGGCAAGATCGCGGACTTCTACGAAGAAGAGGTCGACGCGTCGATCGAGACCCTCACGAGCATCATCGAACCGATCATGATGATCGGCGTCGGCTTGATGGTCGGCGTGATCATCATCTCGATGTACCTGCCGATGTTCAAGATGCTCTCGCTCGTTCACTAGCAAGCAGCGACTAGTGCGGTCGGTGTAGTTAGTCCGCGCTTGTCAGTCGACGACCGGAGTTGAGCGCCTCGCGCACGGCGGCGGCAAGCACATCTGGTGTCAGTGGTTTGAACAGGCAGCTGCTGCTGGGCTGCACGCCGTAATCGGCGATATCGGAGCGCGAGAGGCCGGAGATGTAGATGACTGCCATGTCCGGTCGGCTTGGTTCGAGTTGCAGTGCGAGTTCTGGGCCGGAGCTGCCTGGCATCGCGACGTCGGTGAGGAGAAGCTGAATCGAGCCCTCGTAGCTCGCCGCAAGCCGTAACGCTTCCCTTGCGCTGCCCGCCTCCAGAACGCGGTAGCCCTCCTCTTCCAAGATCAGCCGTTCGAAGGTTCGGATTGCCTGGGAATCCTCGACGAGGAGGATCGTTTCCGGTCGCAAGGCGAACGGGTCGGTGTGTTCCTCGCTTGGTCCTGGAATGTCGTCGATACGCGGGAACAGAAGCTCGAATGTCGTTCCGGATCCGGGTGTGCTCGACACCGAGATCGCTCCGCCGCTCTGTTCGACGATCGCGATCACGGTTGAGAGTCCAAGGCCGGTTCCCTCGCCGCGCGTTTTTGTCGTGAAGAAGGGCTGAAAGATCTGCTGCCGGGTTGCCTCGTCCATACCGATGCCGGTGTCGCTGACGGCGAGACGAACACACCGCCGATCGGTGATGCCCGCGTCGGCGGCGGCCGCGGCGCTCAGCTCGACGTTCGCGATCTCGATCGTCAGTTGTCCGCCGTCGGGCATCGCATGCCCGGCGTTGATCGCGAGGTTCACGATCGCCTGTTCGAGCTCTCCGGTGTCGCCGTGGATGGTGCCGAGGTCATGCTCTGCGGTGATCACGAGCGCGATACCGGCCGGGAGGATGGTCGGCAGGATCTGCCGGACGCCGAGGAGGATGGCGTTGAGGTCGGTCGCTCCGGGTGCGGGGGCGTGCTTGCTGCTGAACGTGAGCAACTGTGCGCTGAGTGAGGCTGCTCGTTTCCCGGCACCGGCGATGTGCTCGACGTAGGAGCGGATCGGGTCGTCGGTGCCGAGCTTTTTGAGCGCCATCTCGCTGTAGCCGTTCACGGCGGTCATCATGTTGTTGAAGTCGTGGGCGATTCCCGCGGCCAGTTGACCGACAGCTTCGACCCTTTGCCCGTGCAGAAGGTTCGCCTCCATTGCCTTGCGCTCCGTGACGTCGCGGCTGACGCCGATCATTTTCTGTCCGGTGCCGGTGTGGATCAGTCGGCCGTTCCGCTCGATCCAGCGGATGGTTCCGTCCGGCCAGAGGACCCGGTGAGTCATCGCGAAGCTGCCCTCCTCGAGGGCTCGATCAGTTGCCTGGGCGACAGCGTTTCGATCGTCCGGGTGGACGCAGGCCAGGAAGTCCTGGTAGCTGCCTCCGAACCCCCCAGGGGATAGGCCGAACATCGCGTGGAGTCCTTCCGACCACACTTCTTCGTCGGTGAGTGTGTCTCGCTCCCACCAGCCCATTGAGCCCGACTCGAGCGCCAGTCGCAGCCGTTCTTCGTTCTGTCGGGTTGCTTCGCCGGCCTCGTATTCGGCTGTGATGTCGCGAACGATGTAGGAGTAGCCACTCTCGGGAAGCGGAGAGCGGCTGAGTCGCAGCCACCGTGGTGGTCCCTGGCTTCCGTGCAGCCGCAGGACGCTCTCTACCGGGCCGCCGGTCGGCGACTCTTCCGGGGCCAGGAAGCTCGCGGCGGATTCACCGTTTGCGTCTCGAAGATCGAGAACCGCGAACGGGGGTTGCCCGATTGCCTCCTCCGACGTGTGCGCGCATAGCTCGCTCATCGCCGGGTTCCACAGTTGGATCAGGCCCTTTTCGTCGACCAGGAAGATTCCATCCCTCGACGAGCTGACCAGATCGTTCAGCGTTTGGCTCTGCCGACGAGCGTGGGCGTGCCCGGAGTAGGCGAAGCTCAGTGCGAGCATCGCGGCAAACGCAAAGGGAACGGTCCAGCCGTAGCTGAGCGCGGCCAAACCGGCGAGGAGGCCGAGAGAAGCGTCGCCGGCAAAGAGCAGTGTGGCGGGTCGAAGATCGTCGAGGAAGTCCCGGATAAAAGAGGTTCGGAGCGTGATCGCAAGCACACCGGAAACAGCCACGCGGGTCATGCCCGCGAAAATCAGCGCTCCAACCAGCACAGCGAAGACGCGTCGGCCGCTGATCTCGGACGTCCCGGCGATTAGATCCATCGCGGTAAGCGCGAGCGCTGCGGCTCCCGTGAAACTGGCGATGTTGAAGGTCGCTTTGAGCATCCCTCGGCGGGCGAGCACGTTGCCGACGACGGCACCAGCAGCCACGACGACGAGGGCGGCGAGCGGCGAGAACGCGAGAGCCATGAAGACAAAGAGGGCCTCCTCGTGCCCTTGCGAGTCGGAATGGCCGCGACCCTTCGCGATCCTCACTGCGGCTGCTCCCTCGATCGCGACCAGCACGGCGACCACGGGCAGCAGCCACGGGCGCTTCAGGTCACCCGGTTGGGTGAGGAAAAGGCCGCCAACGCTCACGACGGCGAACAGCACAACCGCCGCTACATAGAACCGAACCGCTTGTGAGGTTGAGGGTGTCAGCGCTTCGTCGAAAAGGGGAGTCGCCCGTGTTCAGATGCTTCCGCTGCGGAAAGTCTCGAGGTAGAGAGCTCTGAGATCAGTTCGAGATCGTTTCCGACAAGGTAGATGTAGAGGACGCCCTCGTCGGCCACGCGGTAGGAGTGGCCAAGCGAGCTTTGTTCGTGGAGGATCAGGCGGTCGTAGCGTTCAGCGAGGCGTGCGAGCGTTTCGAAGCTTTCGAGTTCGACGATTTCGTCGTAGGAGCGGCGGTCGGTGCCCGCGACTGCAATGAGGAGGTCGCGATGGCGGGCCTGGATTCTGGCCGGCTCGTCGGCTTGCCGGCCGCGTAGAAGCAGGATCACGAAGGCGAAGAGTGCGCAGAGTGCTGCGACCGAGCCGGCGGCTGCGATTCTCCGTGCGGCCGCGACCGGGACGTGGATGCCGTGAAACGAAAGCCGGTTCGGGGCCATGTGTGCGGTCTTGATGCTGCCGCTGCCGGTTGGCGTGAGTGGGTTTGCGGCGGGAGTTGTTCCGGCCTGGCTGGCGGCGTCTGGGAGTTGGGGCCGCAGCTTCAGTGGGTCGAGGGTGAAGGGGAGCTGTGGTGCGAAGCCGTCGGTGATCGGGAGCCCGCCGAGCGTGCCGCTGATGTGGATCTGAGGGAGCAACGTCAGCGTGTAGCTGACGCTCCCGGCGGCTGCTGTTGCCGTTTCGACGCGGCGCAGGAGCAGCTCGATCGCACGCAAGTCAAGGGTGCCGCCAATGAGCACGTGCCCGTCGTTGAACGATTGGGTGGGTTGGAGGTGGAGGGTGCGTTTCCAGCCGTCGGTTGATCTGATTTCGGCGTCGAGGGCCGCGGTGCCGGCGAGCGCGGGCGGGAGAGAGCTGCTGATTTGGTAGTCGAAGCGCATCTGTGCGTGGTCGATCAGGCGAATGAACAAGGGGTCGCCGGTTTTTGCGTGGCCGTTCGGATAGACGGCACCCGCCGGTGCGTCTGCCGAGTAGGAGAACGTTCCAGCTTGGGTGTAGGCGATGGTCGAGCTGGCGCTACGTTCGTCAGGGCGCGTGAACGCGATCGCGCCGAGGGCGAGGAAGGCCACAAGTGCGGTTGTGGCGACCGTCAGGCCGGTCTGGGCTGCTGGAGCGGCAGGGCGGGGGCGGCGAACCGGTTCTGTCGGGCCGTCGTCGGCGCGGCGGCGGCGGTTGCGTCGGCGCCGGCTCGCGGCGGCGGTTCCGCCGAGCAGCAGCAGCACGGCCAGGCCCGCGAGCACGCCGACCATCCGCGGGGCGCGGAGGAAAGAGAGCTTCGCTCCGACACCGGGGAGTTGGACCCAGAGCTTGCCGACGAGCTGGCTCTGTGCCGGGTGCTCCGGATCCCGAAAATTGTTGTTGTCGCCCTTGAAGACGTAACGGGCACCGTCACGCGCGACGATCCGGTGCAGCACGATCGTGTGCAGCGAGACGCTGCGGTAGGCGACGATCTCACCGACGCGGTAATCGTTCCCGGCGCGGACGAGAGCGAGGTCGCCGGTGTGGAAGAGCGGCTGCATGCTGGTGCCCGATGTGAACACATAGTTCGTCGAGCCGCCGAGAAGGCCGGGAGCGAGGAAAAACCACACCGCCGCGACAGCCGCAAAGCCGGCCAGCGAGGCCAGGAGTCTCATAGGTGAAATCCGCATGAGTCCCAAAAAAGGGTGAGGGCGGCGGCAAACTGCCCGCCGCCCTCACCACAGAATCGGGTGGTTACTGGTTCGCGACGACCGTCAGGTTGCTCGCATCCGCAGCCGGCACGTTCGTCACGCAGGTGACGAGGA
>JAOPYX010000082.1 GCA_025964535.1 Actinomycetes bacterium
GTGTTGCCCGCGAAGCTCGTGCCGGTGCCGGAGAGCTTGGCGAGCTGTGCGCTGTGGTGATGCGACCAGCCGAAGTGATGGCCGTGGCCGTCGTGCGCGAGCGCACCGGCCGGGATCGCGAGAGCGACCGCTGCCGTGCAGATCGTCATGAGCGTTCTCATCGTGTGACTCCTCCGTTGGGTACACCCTTTGGCTACCCGGGTCACACGTTCACATGCGTAAAAGCTTCGTAAAGTGGCTCAGCCAGCGGGAGTCTTGACGACCTGCTGGATCATTCCGCCGTCGATCACGTAGCTCGAGCCGGTGACGTACGCCGCTTCGTCGGTGCAGAGCCACCCGACGAGCGCGGCGACCTCCTCGGGCTTGCCCGGGCGCCCGAGCGGCACCTCGACGTCGAGCTCGCGCGCGTCGGCCTCGTTGCGCGGCGTCGCGATCACACCGGGCGCGACGGAGTTGACGCGGATGTTGTGCACGGCGAGCTCGAGCGACATTGCGCGCGTGAGCATGCCGAGCGCCGCCTTCGCCGATGCGTACACCGCGAAGTTCGGGCGCGGGATGTGTTCGTGCACCGAGGTGATGTTGACGATCGAGCCGCCGGCTCCCTGGTCGCGCATGTGCTTCGCCGCGTGTTGCGCGAGCAGGAAGCTCCCGCGCACGTCGACGTCGAACGTGAGGTCGAAGTCGTCGACGGTCAGGTCGAAGAACGGCTTCGCAGTCGAGAGCCCGGCGTTGTTGACGAGCACGTCGATGCGGCCCAGGTGCTCGACGACTTCCGCCACGAGCCGCTCCGGCACGGCGGGATCGGAGAGGTCGCCGTAGACCCAGGTGATTCCCGCCTCCTCGTGCTCCTTGCGCAGCTCCCCGAGCGGCCCCTTGTGCTTCTCGTCGGCGCCGCTCGTCGCGTAGCCGAGCGCGTAGCCGTCGGCGAGCAGTCGCCGCACGATCGCGAGACCTATGCCGGTGTTCGCACCGGTGACGAGGGCGACCTTGTCCACGCGTTGCGTTGTACCGCCCGGCTTCGCGAATAATCAAGCGTTGACCTGGTCGCGCGCGATCGTCTACCGTCATTCGCGGGATGACGACCACGGACGACAGCGAGCAGGAGCTCGCCCAGCCGGTCCTCGACGACGCCTTCCGCCACGCGTTGCTCGAGCTCGAGGAGTACCTGCACGACACGCCGGACGAGCGTCTCGTCGAGCTCGTGCTGCCGTTCGCGTCGCGCTGGACGCTTCCGCAGTCCGGTCTCGATCTCGTGCGTCTAAGCGAAGAGGCGCATCTCTTCGTTCAAGCCACACCGCTGTCGGATCGCATCCTCACCGGGTACGCCGACCAGGTGGCTTGGTGGTTGTCGGAGCGCATGCTCCTCGGCGAAGACGAGCAGGCGGACGTCGAGGCGGCGCGGGGCATCCTGACGACCGTCCGTGCCGAGATCGAGCAGCGCGCAGGTCTTGTCGAGTCGGCGGGCTACCCGCGCGTCGCGGCGGCGTTCCGGCACGTTCTCGAGGAGACCGCCGGGGGCGAACCCCCGGCGAATCTCCTCTGGCGTGCGCTTGCGCTCCGCATCGCCGAGTCGGCTCTGGTCTAGCCCTTCAGCGCAGCCTTGACCCGAGCGGGCGTGAACGGGAGCTGCCGAAGCCGAACTCCGGTCGCGTCGAAAATCGCGTTCGCGATCGCCGCCGGCCCGTTCGTGATCAGCACCTCGCCCGCACCCCAGACCGGCTGATCCTTCCGGTCGATGATCTGGAAGTCGAACGTCTTCGGCATCCCGTTGAAGCGGATGACCGGATAGGACGACCAGTCGAGCGACGAGATGCCTGTCGGGTCCCACTTGACCTCTTCGATCAGCGAGCGGCTGATCGTCTGCATCAGGCAGCCCTCTGCCTGGGCCCGCATGCCGTCCGGGTTGAGCGCCGGGCCGCAGTCCTGCGCCGACCACACGCGGTCGACCGCGACCTTGCCCGTCACGCGGTCCACCGTGACCTCGAAGACGGCGGCGTTGTACCCGTTGTTGCCCTCGTAGAGCATTCCGGCGATGCCCCGGCCGGTGAGGTAGCGGCCCTTGCCGACCTTTGCGGCCGCCGGGCCGGGCTGCCAGTTCGCCATCTTGGCGGCCAGCGTGATCACGTCGCTCAGGCGCTGGTCGGTCAGGTGCTGGAGCCGGAACGCAACGGGATCGGCACCCGCGGCGTAGGCGAGCTCGTCGATGAAGGACTCGTTCGCGAACGTGTTCTGGATTCGCGACGGCGAGCGCAGCGGCCCGGCCATGAACGAGTGGACGCCCGAGTGCGTGACGAGCCTCTGGCTCGGGATGATGTACGAAGGTCCCGAGTTGGAGCCGTCGACGAAGTTGGGCGCCTGGCTGGGCGTCGCCGGCGGAGAAGCAGCCAGCGGGTTCTCCGGGAACCCGAGCAGGACGCCGGAGGCGAGGTTCGCGGGCGGCCCGGGTCGGCCGCCGCGGCTCGCCGTCCACGCGGTGTAGTCCCAGGCCGACACCTTCCCCGACGCATCGAGGCCGCCCTTCAGGCTGATCACGTACGGCTGCCCGAAGTTCTCCCACCCATGCTCGTCCGCGCGCATGTACTGCACGCGAACGGGCTTGCCGACCATTTGCGAGATGACAGCCGCGTCGAGCGCCACGTTGTCCGCGCCGTTCAGGCCGTAGCAGCCGGACCCCTCGACGTAGATCACGTGGACGTTCTGCGCGGGCAAGCCGAGCGCTGTCGCGATCGCGCCGCGAAGCTGGTAGACGCCCTGCGTCGACGACCAGACCGTCGCCGTGTTTCCCTCCACCGACGCCGTCGAGGCAGACGCGCCCATCGAGCCGTGCATCTGGATCGGGTAGCGATAGGTGGCCGTGACGGTCTTGGGAGCTTTCGCGAGCGCCGTGTCGACGTCTTTCGTGTCGATCAGGACGCGGTTGGTAGTGGGTGTCAGGTTCTGCAGGTCGTCGTAGAAGTCGTCGAAGCTCGGAAGCGGCACAACCTTCCATGTGACCTTGAGCGCTTCCGCGGCCTTGATCGCCTGCCATTCCTGCTCGGCCACAACGGCGACGTAGTTGTCTTTGTAGACGACCTTGATCACGCCCGCCGGTTGCTTTCTGCCCGGCCAGCCGTCGATGCTGACGAGCTGCGAGTCGAGCGTCGGCGGGCGGACGACGCGTGCGTGAACGAGACCTGGAACGGTGACGTCCTGCGTGTAGGTGAACGCCCCCGTCGCCTTCGCCGGAATGTCGACACGCGCCACCGAGGTGCCGACGATCTTGTACTGCTCGAACGTCTTCGGCACCGCCTTGCCGGTCTGCTTCAAGTTGAACTTCTTGTCACCGATCAGCTGCGCGTACGAGACCGTCGATGAGCTG
Organism: Actinomycetes bacterium; assembly: GCA_025964535.1. Classification (GTDB taxonomy): domain Bacteria; phylum Actinomycetota; class Thermoleophilia; order Gaiellales; family Gaiellaceae; genus Palsa-739. The sequence goes on from JAOPYX010000082.1 coordinate 3,359, forward strand.
CCCTGCACCGAGACGACCCCGTTCGAGACGGTGAGCTGGGAGACCGGCGCACCTAGCTGCTTGGACGCCATGTTCAAGAGAGCGAGCCTCGCCTCGGCGGCCGCCTGGCGGACGCCGCCCGTCAGCGCATACTGCGTCTTGTTCGACTGGCTGCCTGCGGTGAAGCCCTGGTCGGGGCTCTGCCAGGTGTCGCCCTCGACGACGTTCACCTTGGCGAGCGCGACGTCGAGCTCGTCGGCGACGAGCTGGATCGTCGTGGTCATCACGCCGGTGCCGAGCTCGACCTTGCCTGCGAAGACCGTGACGGTGCCGTCGCCGCGGATCGCGATCCACGAGTCGAGCTGCAGCGGGTCGACGAGCGCAGGTCCGATCTGGCTGTCCGACAGCGCGCCGAATGCGGACTTCGGGTCGAGCAGTCTCGGAGCGCCGATCGCGACGATCATGGCGCCGGTTCCGGAGAGGAACGCGCGCCGGCTGAGCCGTCGGCCTTCGGGAAGAGTGTCGGTCATCGTCTCAGCCTCCTAGGCCATCGCTTTCGCCGCAGCTTTGATCGCCGCGACGATTCGGAAGTGCGTCCCACACCGGCAGAGCCACGGGGTCATGGCCTTCTTGATCTCGTCTTCCGACGGTGATGCGTTCTGCTTCAGGAAGGCCGTGGACGCCATGATCATGCCGTTGGTGCAGTAGCCGCACTGGGCTGCTTGGTGGTCGATGAACGCCTTCTGGACGGGATGCGGCTTCTCGATCGTGCCGAGCCCCTCGAGGGTCGTGACCGGCTTCCCCTTCGCTTCGGAGACCGGCGTCGCGCACGACCGAATCGCCTTGTCGCCGAGATGGACGGTGCAGGCGCCACATTGCAGCAGGCCGCAGCCGAAACGCGGTCCGTGCAGATGGAGCTCGTTCCGCAGGACGTAGAGCAGAGGCGTGTCCGGTGACGCTTGGACTGCGTGGTCCTTGCCGTTCACCGAGATGGTCAGCTTTGACATCCGCCCTCCAGGGAGAGGTCCTGGCGGAGCCGAGAGCGATGCCTCGGGCGTCGGACCGGGTATACGGGATCCCGAGATCTAACACGTGGCACATGACGAAGGTCAACTGGCTACCGCTGGGACCGGCGCTGCGGCGGACCGCCGGGCTAGCGCGTAATCAGCGCGTCGGTCGCAGTGGCCGGGCCGACATCAGAAGCGCGGCGAGGTCCGCGTGATGTGGCCGAAGATGGTCGATAGGCTTGTGCGGAGCGAAGGATCGCTGGAGCGAGACCAGATAGAAGACGTCGAACGTCTCCTGGCCCACGCCTTGCCGCGCGCTTAGACGAGCGTCGGCAAGCCGAGCGTCGCGGCGAGGATCCCCGCGCCGAGCCAGACGATGCCGAGCAGCTGCAGGCCGGGGCCGGCGAGGCTGCGCACGAGGCGGTGGGTCAGCGGCAGCTGCACTCCCCCGCTCTCGCCGCGCCGCATCCGCCAGAGCGTGAGCCGGCGGGCGCCGCGCCAGTCGGTGGCGAGCAGCAGCCCTTCGACGACCAGAATCAGGCCGAGCGCGATCCGCAGCCAGGCGAGCCAGGCGGCGTCGCTGCCGATCGCGAGCAGGCCGAGGACGAGCGCGGCCGAGATCACGAGCGACAGCGTGAAGCCGCGGTGAGCGGCGAACGCGAGCGCGCGCTGGAAGCGCCCGACCGGTGCGGCGAGCGGCCGTTGCAGGGCTTTTTGCGCCCCGGCAGCCTGGGTCGCGAGGCGCGCGAGCTTGAGGAGCGAGGCCACGGCACGAGGCTATAGCGCGTTGGGGAACGCAGCGTCGGCGATTGCCCCTACTCTGAAAGGTCATGTCTGCGCCGAGCCCCTCCCTGATTGAGCCGATTCCGGCCTTGCCGACCCTCGAGGTGATCTGGCAGCAGGACGCGTCCGCATGCGTGCTGACACGCAGCGCCGAGGGCGAGCTTTCGGCGGGGCACCTGCACGTGGGGATGCCCTCGGTGGCCGATATCGCCGGCGTGGGCCGCGGAGTCTCGGCTCGGCGGGCAAGCGTGAGCGACCTGATCCGGCTGGCCGAGGCGCCACCGGACGGGCTGGAGCTCGGCGGCACCGCGCGCGCGACCTTTGCGGTGCTCGAGCTCGCGCAGGGCGCCGTGACCGAGGGTCTCGTGCATCCGCAGCTCGAGTACGACGCGCGCCGTTGGTTCGCGTTCTGGGCGGCGACGCTCGACGACACGGTCGAGAAGGCGCTCGAGCAGATCGCGGCGGCGCTGCCGGAGGTGTGCGCGGCCGCGTTCGACGGCGACCGCGAGGCGGCGGTGCACGATCTCTATCCGTACGCGGTCGACCACATCGCGCGTGCGCGG
>JAOPYX010000086.1 GCA_025964535.1 Actinomycetes bacterium
CCCCGTGAGCCGCTCGCTCAGCTCCCGCAGCCGGCGGCGGGCGTGCGGGTCGTAGGCCTGCGAGTGCGCTCGTGCTTCGACAAGCCGGTCGAAGTAGCGGCCGCTCACGTCTGCGAGCTCGGGATCCGTGACGAGGCGTGCAGTCGCGCGGACTCCCGTCTCGAGCGAGTCGAGCGGCGTCACGCCCGCCGCGAGCACCATCTTCGTCGGCATGTACGTGCCGGGGTGGAGGCAGTTTGCCGTCACCCCGGTCTCGCGAAGCTCGTCCGCGAGATCGAGCGTGAGCATCACGAGCGCCAGCTTGCTCTGGCAGTACGCCTGGACACCGTCGTACCTGCGCTCGAGCATCACGTCGTCGAAGTCGATCGGCGCTTGCCCGGCCGAGCTGACGTTGACGATGCGCGCGGGCGCGGAACCGACGAGCGACGGCTGTAGGAGCCGCGTGAGCAGGAACGGCGCGAGGTAGTTCACGGCGAAGCGCAGCTCGTAGCCGTCCTCGCTCTCGAGCCGGCCGGCGTCACCGGGCAGCGTCGTGCCGATGCCCGCGTTGTTCACGAGGACGTCGAGCCGTTCGTGCTCGGCGACAACCTGCTCGGAGAGGCGCCGCACCTCGGCCAGGGACGAGAGGTCGGCGCGATACCAGCCGATCATCTCGTTCCCCGTCTGCGCCCGCAGCTCTGCGAGCGTCTGCTCGCCTCGTTCCTGATCGCGTCCGTGCAGGAGGACGGTTGCGCCCGTTCCGGCCAGCTCGGCGGCGAGCGCCTTGCCGAGCCCGTCGGTCGCGCCGGTGACGAGCACCGTCGGCTGACGTGCGTTCAAGCCGCCTCGCCGATCTGCTCGTGATCGGAGCCGCGGATGGAGTCCGCGAGCTGGGCCCGCACGCGCTCGAGCTCGCTGTTGTGCGCCTCGACCTCGGCCTGGCTGGCTCCCCGGTCGGCGAGCAGGTCGCGCACGAGCACGAGCCCTCGCGCGCGGAGCAGGAGATCGTCGATCTCGTGTGCGAGCAGGGTCTCTCGTTCTGCGTAGTGGTCACCGTCGATCATGCTGCCTCCTCGATTGTGTCGATGACATCGGTCTGGAACGGCGTCGCCACGACGGCAGGCCGGGGCGGCGACGCAATGAACTTGACTGCGACCGCCACGCCGATCAGCGCGAGGCCGGTAAGGACGGCAAACGCCGTCCGGAAGCCGTGTGTGAGGTCGGCGCCTGCGAGCGACGTGGCGACTCCGTGGCTCCCGGAGGTGGCGGCGATCGTGCTCACCGCGGCGAGCCCGACCGCGCCGCCGATCTGGCGGGTGGTGTTGATCAGCCCGGACGCGATTCCCGCGTCCGCGCCCGTGACGCCCGTGAGCGCGGCGATCGTCATCGGCACGAACGTGAACGCCATGCCGATCCCGCTCACGACGAGGGCGGGGAACAGATCCTGGAAGTAGTGCCCGTGCGCCGGCAGCTGCGTCAGGAGCGCGAGCCCCACTGCCGCGAGCAGTAGCCCTGAGGCGAGGACCGGTCGCACCCCGATACGGGTCACGAGCGTCTGCCCGACATTCGAGAAGACGACGATCGTCAGCGTGATCGCCACGAAGCCGACGCCGGTCTGGAGTGCCGAGTAGTGCAGCACCTGCTGCATGTACAGGGTGAGCATGAAGAACTCCGCGAACGCGATCGCCCCGACGAAGAGCGCAATGCCGTTCGCGGCCGCGAGCGTGCGCTGACGGAAGATGCGCAGCGGCAGCAATGGCGCTGCAGAGCGGCGCTCGATCCCGACGAACGCGGCGATCAACAGAGCGGATCCAGCGAGCAACCCGATCGTCGTCGTGTTGCCCCAGCCCGACTCCGCTGCGCGAGTGAGCGCGTAGACGAGGAGCATCAGGCCGGCCGTGACCGTGGTCGCGCCGGCAACGTCGAAATGGCGGTGCGGCAGCTCGGAGCGGCTTTCACGCAGCAGCCACGGCGTGACCGCGATCACCGCTACGCCCACCGGGACATTGATGAAGAAGACCCACGACCACGAGAGGTAGGACGTGAGAACGCCGCCGAGGAGCACGCCCGCGGCGCCGCCGCTGCCGGAAGCGGCGCCCCAGATCCCCAGCGCGAGGTTCCGGTCGCGGCCCTCGCGGAACGTGGTCATCAGCATCGAGAGCGCAGCCGGCGCGAGCAGCGCGCCGCCGAGCCCCTGCAGGGCGCGGAAGGCGATGAGCGAGCCTTCCGACCAGGCGAGACCGCAGAGGATGGAGCTCGCCGAGAAGAGAGCGAGCCCGGCCACGAACAGGCGCCGGCGGCCGAGGATGTCGGCCAGCCGTCCGCCCAGCAGCAGGAAGCCGCCGAAGACGATGGCGTAGGCGCTGATCACCCATTGCAGGCTCGCCTCCGGGAAGTGGAGGTCGGTCTTGATCGTGGGGAGGGCGACGTTCACGATCGCGATGTCGAGCACGACCATGAACTGCGCCGCGACGATCACGGCAAGCGCGAGCCAGCGGCGGTTCTCCGAAACAGGGTGATTCGCGGTACGTCCCACTAATAGCCTCCGTAGATCGTTTGGGTCTGCAACGATAGCAGCAACAAACGCTCGGCTGGGCTACACTTAGTCACATGAGTGTCCAGAGTTCACAGCCACCGATCAAACCCCGTCGCCCGGGGCCGCCCAAGGCGCTCCTCACGAGCGGGTCTCACCTCCTCAAGAAGGTCGGGCACATGGCCAAGGAGCGTCTGATCTCCGCCCTCGAGGGGACGGGCCTGAGCTCGTACCACTACGCGATCCTCTCCCTGCTCAACGAGGAGTCGTGCGAGACGCAGGGGATGATTGCGGACGCTCTCGGCCTCGACCGTAGCCACCTCGTCGGCGTGCTCGACGAGCTCGAGGAGCAGGGGCTCGTGCAACGCCGTCGCGACCAGAACGACCGGCGGCGGCAACTGGTGAGGCTCACGCCCGCCGGCAAGGAGGCCCTGAAAGGGTTGCGGACGATCGCCAAGCGGGTCGACGACGAGTTCTTCGAGCCGCTCGACGCCGCCGAGCGCGAGACGCTGAAGGAGTTGCTGGCGCGGCTTGCGGCGCACCACGACGCCGGCTACCGCAGTACCAGCGGCTCCTAGCCGCTGCCCCTACCGGGCGGACGCGGCGGCGAATCCGGGCCGCACGAGCCGCGGCGGCGCCTTGAGGCCCGCCTCCTTCACCGGCGGGTTGATCGGCTCGACGCACGGCGGCGCGCCGAAGCTTGCGCGGCGCTGCTCGTCGGGGGCGTCGCCGTAGAGCGTCGTCCGCTGCCGCGGGGTGCGGCCGTTGGCGCGGATGAGCGCTTCGAGCTCCTCGGGCGTCATCTCCTGGCCGTGCTCGGAGCCGGCGGCGCGTGAGATCGACTCGTTCATCAGCGTGCCGCCGAGGTCGTTGACGCCGGCGCGAAGCGCGGCCGCGACGCCGGCAGGGCCGAGCTTGACCCAGGAGGCCTGGATGTTCGTGATCCCGGGGTGGAGCGCGAGCCGTCCGACGGCGTGCATCAGCAGGGCCTCGCCGAACGTCGGCCCGCGGCGCGAGCGCCCCTGGAGGTACATCGGCGCCTCCATCGGCACGAATGGGAGTGGAACGAACTCCGTGAAGCCACCGCTGCGCTGCTGTTGTTCACGCACGGCGATCAGGTGTCGCGCCCAGTTCATTGGGCCGTCGACGTGCCCGTACATGATCGTGTTGTTCGAGCGCAGGCCCACCGAATGCGCCGCGTCGTGCACCTCCAGCCACTGCGCCGTCGTGATCTTGTCCGGGCAGATGATCGCGCGCACCTCGTCGTCGAGCACCTCCGCCGCGGTACCGGGGAGCGACGAGAGCCCTGCGTCGCGAAGTCGCGCGAGGTACTCGCGGAGGGGCAGCTCGAGCGTCGCCGCCCCCTGCCAGATCTCGAGCGCGGAGAACGCGTGCACGTGCATGCCGGGCACGGCCTCCTTGATCACGCGCACGACGGACTCGTAGTAGTCGCCCGTGAACGCGGGGTGGATGCCGCCTTGCAGGCACACCTCCGTCGCGCCTCGCTCCCACGCCTCGACGACACGCCGCACGATCTCGTCGTGCGGGACGAGAAAGGCTGGGCCGCGCAGATTTGCCGCGAGCTTGCCTTTCGAGAAGGCGCAGAAGCCGCACTTGAAATAGCAGACGTTGGTGTACTGGATGTTGCGCGTGACGACGTAGCTCACCTCGTCGCCGCAGACCTCGCGGCGTAGCGCGTCCGCGGCGGCGTACACACGCTCGCGCTCCTCGCCGCGCGCACGGAAGAGCCGCATGATTCCGTCTTCGTCCAGCTCGTCGCGCGAGTCGAGAGGGAGCGCGTCACGCGGGACGAACGGCGCCGGGACCGGCTCGCCGGGCGCCCAGTCGTCCTCGCGCGCGAGCCCGAGCGCATCGGACGCGCGCAGCGTGTGCGTCAGCACGCGCGCGTCGAGCCATGCGGCGTCGAGCCACTCGGGGTAGACGGACAGCCGCGGTGCGAGCTCGAGGCCACGCGACTGTGTTGCCGCGCGCAGACGGTCGACGTCGGGCCACGGCGCTTCCGGATTGACGTGGTCGATCGTCACCGGCGAGACGCCGCCCCAGTCGTCGATGCCGGCATCGAGCAGCACCGCGAAGTCCTCGGTCAGGTTCGGTGGCGCCTGGAGGTGCACCTCGGGCGGCAAGATGACGCGCGCTGCGGCGATCGTCCAGAGATGCTCCTCGGCCGAGGGCTCCGGCGCATCGACCATCTTCGTCCCCTGCTTCGCGCGGAAGTTCTGCACGATCACCTCGTGGATGTGCCCGTGCCGTTCGTGCGACGCGCGGATCGCGAGCAGTGCGTCGAGCCGCTCCGCACGCGTCTCGCCGATCCCGATCAAGATCCCGGTCGTGAACGGAACGCGTTCGAGTCCCGCGGCCTCGAGCGTGGCGAGGCGCGCCTCCGGCAGCTTGTCCGGGGAGCCGAAGTGGGGGCCGCCGCGCTCGGAGAGCCGCGTCGACGTCGTCTCGAGCATCATCCCCATCGAGGCCGATACCGGACGCAGCGCACGCACGTCGTCGCGCGTCAGGACGCCTGGATTGAGGTGCGGAAGCAGGCCGGTCTCCTCGAGGACGGCTTCGGCGGCGCGCGCCACGTACTCGAGCGTCGTCGCGCAACCGAGAGCTGTGAGCTCCTCGCGTGCTGCGCGGTACCGCAGCTCCGGCTTGTCGCCGAGCGTGAAGAGCGCCTCCCGGCAGCCGGCGGCCGCACCCGCACGCGCGATCTCGAGCACTTCCTCGATCGTCAGATAGGCCCGTTCGCCTCGCCTCGGGGGCGCCGCGAACGTGCAGTAGTGGCACACATCGCGGCAAAGCTTCGTGAGCGGCACGAACACCTTCGGCGAGTAGGTCACGAGGCGCCCTCGCGCGTCGCGAATGCGGCGCGCTTCGACGAGAAGCTCGTCCAGCGGCGCACGCAGGATGTCGTCGAGCTCGTCAGTCATACGTGTGTTGTACCTCCTCCAAAAAAAGTGCCGGAGCCCGCGAAGTCATTCTCGCGAGCTCCGGCACGTGAAGCGAAGAGCTTCGGTGCGCGTTCAGCCCTTGGGGCTATTTCTTCTTCGGCGGATAGAGCGCCTTCTTGGCGGCGTTGGCGTAGGCGACGTTCGCCCACTGGCCGACCGGAAGGGTCTGCGTGATGGAGCCGATCTGCTTGAACAGCGCCTGCTCGTACTTCAGCGTCGGGATGTTCAAGGTCTGGCCCTCCGGATAGGCGTGCAGCGAGCGCAGCAGGGTGAAGAGCTGCGTCGTCTGGGCCTGATCGGTGCCCGGCGCGAGCTGCAGCGCTTCCTGCACCACCGCATCCGCGTTCTTGGTGTTGTTGAACCACTTGAACGACTGCAGCAGCGCCTTGTTGAACGCGACCGCGACGTCCTTGTGGCCGACGAGCCAGCTCTTCGTCGCGAAGGCGTTGTCGTCGTACAGGCCCGGCGACTGCTTCGTGTAGTCGTAGAGCACGTTGAAGCCCTGCGACGCGAGTTGGATCTGCGCAGCGTGGCTCAGCATCGTCGCATCGACACGACCGGCAACGAGTGCGGCAAGCCGGCTGCTCTGCCCGCCCGTGTTGATGATGCTCACGTCGCCGACGCCCATCCCGCCCTTCTTGAGGGCGATCAACGCCTGTGCGTAGTTGATGCTCACCGTGTCGAGGACGCCGACCTTCTTGCCCTTGAGATCGGAGAACGACTTGACGTCCGGCCTCGCGATGAAGACGTAGTCCTGACGGGGCTGCAACAGCGCGAAGTCGACGATCGGGATGCCCGCGAGCACGGCGGCGAGGCCACCGGCGACCGCGTTGCCGAAGGCGTCGACGTCACCGCTGACGAGCTGCGCGATGGCGACGTTGGGCGACGTGGGGTTCCACTTGAGCTGGGCGTCGACGCCCTGTGCCTTCAAGAGGCCGATGGCGTGCGCCGTGACGACCTTGTTCGCCGTCGGCGAGCTCTGCTCGATGAGGTAGAAACGCTGCCCTGCCAGCGTCTTCTTGCCGCCGTTGGCGGACGTTGCCGCTCCGGCGCCGGCTGCCAGCGCGAGAGCGCCGATCACCGACACGATTCCGACCAACATGAGCAGGCGCACTGACGTGTGCCGCAGATTTACGATCGACACTGCCCGACCCTCCTTGCGTTTGATGGAGTCACTGCTAGCCGGCCGACTTCCAGCCGGCGGCGTCTTGCGCTTCTGTCCATGGGAACAGCCGCTTGCGGATCAGTTCGAGCACACTTGCGGCGACGACGCCGACGAGCGACGCGGTCGCCACGGCAGCGAGCAAGTACGCGGTCTTGAATGCGTTGCCGTAGTTGATGACCAGCCCGCCGAGACCGGTCACGCTGATCTCCATCTGCGCGATCATCACGCCGATCAACGCCTTGCCGAGCCCGATCCGCAGGCCGGCGAAGATGCTCGGCACGGCGTTCGGGAGTTGGATCCGGAAGATCGTCTGCCGGCGGTTGAGCTTGTAGATCCGCCCGACGTCCAGGAGCGACGGCGGCGTCTGCTTCACGCCCGTCGTGGTGCTGATGATGATCGACCAGAGGGCGAGGATGAACGTGACGGCCACCCGCGCCTCGAGGTTCACACCGAACCAGATGACGATGAGCGGCACCACCGCGATGAGCGGAGTCGCCTGGAAGAAGTTGACGTACGGATCGAAGATCCGCTCGAGCACTGGGCTGCGGCCCATGGCCAGCCCCGCGCCGATGCCGACGACTGCGGCCAGCCCGTAGCCGATGGCGAGGTCCTTCATCGCGCTGATGAAGGCCGGTGCGAGCTGCCCGTTGGTGAGCAGATCCCAGAACGCCTTCGCCACCGAGGACGGGCTCGAAAGCAGGATCGGGTTGACGTGCGCGCCTGCGATCTGCCACGCCGTGAAGAAGACGACGAGGGACAGGATCGGCAGAGAGATGCGCCCAAGCCGCGACTGCAAGAGTGGAGACGGACCGTGTTCTCCCCGGAACAGGCCGAGTCGACGTCCACGATCGGGCGCCGGAATTCGCGTCGCAGTGGCGGGCGTCGTGTCAGCGGACATTCGGCTCCTTTTCCAGCGTCAAGATGAGGCCCTCACGAACAGAGGCGCGAGCGTATCCTGGATCCACTTGCTTCGTCAAGCGGATCCAGGATACGATGCCCGACAACGTATCCTGGATACAATCGGTCGAGACGCGACGAATCCGGCAACGAAGCCGGCTCGAGGGGAGCGACATTGCAGACGACGCCAGTCGAGTTCTTTAGCGAAGGAGAGCGCATCTCGGCCCTGTGGCGCGCGCCCGACGATGCCGCCGAGCCGCTGCGCACGATCGTGCAAGGCCCCGGCTGGCTCGGCCTCAAGGATGCCGGTCTCTACGTCCGCTACCACGAGGCCCTCGTCGAGGCCGGCTTCGGCGTCCTCGTGATCGACTACCGCGGCTTCGGCGACTCGGGCGGAGCGCGCGAGCTGTCCCCACGCCGCCAGCTCGAGGATCTCGTCAATGCCGTCACCTACCTCACGACCCGTGAGGGCGTCGATGCCGACGCGATCGGCGTCTTCGGCACCGGTGGCACGGGCGGCGGCAACGCGATCCTGCTCGCCGACGCGGATCCACGCGTGCGGGCGGCCGTCAGCCAGGTGCCGGTCTCCGACGGCACCGACTGGCTGCATCGCATGCGCTCGGAGTCCGACTGGTTGGCCTTCCTCGGCGAGCTCGAGGCGGACCGCCGGGTTCGCGTGCTCACGGGCGAGGGTCGCCGCGTGCATCCGCGCGAGGAGATCATGGTTCCGACAGCGGAGCGCCGCACCACCAAGGTGAAGGCCGACGTCGACGACCGCATACCCACGGATGTCTCGCTCGCGGCTGCCGACGAGATCCTGGCCTACCGGCCGATCGACGCGGCGAGGCGGCTGCAGACGCCGCTGCTCGTGATCGGCGTCGAGGGCGACGCAACGACGCCGACCGACCATGCGACTGCGCTCTACGAAGCAGCACGCGGGCCGCGGCGCCTCGTGATGCAGCGCCATACGACGCATTACGCAGCCTATGACCAGTACTGGGAGACGGTGACGCCGCTCATCGTCGACTGGTTCGACCGCTACGTGCGCGGCACGAACGTGGCCGTCACCTCATCCGACGTGACCGGCGGCGAAGTCTTCGACATCATGGAGGTGGGGTAGATGGCCATCGAGCTCCGGATTGCCGGAGGTGAGGTGATGACGCCCGCTGGGCGGCGTCCCGCGGACGTGCTCGTCGACGACGGCAAGATCGTCGGCATCGTCAACTCCGACGTCGACGTCTCCGATGTCGGCAGCACGATCGACGCATCCGGGAAGCTCGTCGTCCCCGGCATGGTCGACCCGCACGTGCACACGCGCGAGCCGGG
>JAOPYX010000021.1 GCA_025964535.1 Actinomycetes bacterium
ACGGAGTGCTACGCCGCCGCCGTCTCCTCCGCGTAGCTGATCGACGTGCGGCGGAGCAGCCCGCTCTCGTCGACGTCGTAGTAGCCCATTCGCCAGAGCGCCGGCGAGTACGCGTGGATCGAGACCGCGGGCACAGTCCCTTCCGGGTGGCGCAGGCGGTGGACGTGTGACGCGTCGAAGTCGAACGTGCTGCCGGCGCGCCGATCGATCTCGCGAGAGCGTAGGCCTGCATCGGTCAGCTCGTAGCGGTCCTCGACGAGATCGCCGGAGCAGACGTGGACGGCGCCGGCGGAGACGTCGTGATCGTGAAACCCGGTGTCCTGCTGGTTCGTCCAGCAGATCAGCCAGATGTCGACGTTCGGGTCGCGGTGGAGCTGGACGTAGAAGCGCTCGTCCGCGTCATGGTGGACGAGCGACCGCCAGAGGTCTTCGCGCTCGCCCAGCTCGAGCGCGAACTCGCTGAGCTCGACACGCGTGAGCGTGCGATCAGGCCGCGACGAGCGCAGCAGCATTGTTGCGGAGGATGGCATCAGACGTCACCTTTCCGAGAGCGTTGATCGTGGAGAGCGACACCGCCGGGTCGAGCACCGGCGCATCGCTGCCGTAGACGAGCCGTGTCACGCCGAAGGTGGCGAGGCACAGCTCGAGTGCGAGACGCCCGTAGGACGCCGTGTCGAAATAGACGTTGGCCGCGCCGGTCGCGCGACGGGTGTCGACTCCTCGCGACTGCAGGCGCTCGATCTGGAACGGCGCGCCGCCGGCGAGGATCGCGAAGACGACCGGCAGCTGCGGCCAGCGCTCGACGCCGTGCGCGAGCCACGCGCCGTACGCCGCTTGCATCTGGGCGGTGTAGTCGATCCCTGGGGCCCACCAGTCGGGCGCGCCGGCCGGTGGATCGCCGGGACCGGGGTGGACGAAGAGGATCTGCGAGCGGGCGGTCAGCTCTTCGGCGAGGATCTCGACGCGAGCGGGATCGAGCAGAGCAGCCGCAGGGACACAGACGCCGGCGAACCCGGCGCGTGGCGCTCCCGCCGCCAGCGCTCGGATTCGTCCCGCTGCATCTGCAGCGACTCGAGCGATCCCGTCGTTGTAGACGGTGAACAGCTCAGCCGCTTCGGCTGCCGGTAGTCGTTCGATCCCGAGGGTCGGTTGGAGCGAGACGACTGCCGTGGTGAACCCACTCGCGTCGAGCTGATCGAGGCACCTGGCGATGCCGTGCGCCTCGAGGTCGATGTCGAAGGTGCCCTCGCTGGTCGTGAGCCGGCCGCCCCGGAGGTAGGGCGCTGCCTGCCGGGCGGCGAGGGCGGCCGCGAGCTCGGCGGGCCAGAGATGGCGGTGTAGGTCGATTCGTCGCAAAGTCAACTGATTTGGTAGACATTATGTTTATATCAGCTTGACTCATTCCACAGATAAGGAAGGTGTATGAAATGCGCGGAGACGAGGAGCTGTACGTCGCGACCAGGACCGAGCAACTGCAGCGCAGCTCCGGTCTCACGCGGGCGCAGCTGCTGAAGCTGGGAGCGGCCCTTCCCGTGGCCCTCGGCATCGGGCGTTTTGCATCGGCGGCGGGCGCGGCCGTCCGCGATACCGTGAGCTCGCCGATCGTGAAGCCGCTGCCGGCAGACTGGTTCGTGAAGCTCGGAACGAACGCCGAGATGCGCTGGGACGCGTTGCGAGGCGAGGGCTACCTCGTCCCGAACAACCGCTTCTTCGTGCGTGATCACACCGCCACGCCGTCGATCGACGCGCAGACGTGGCAGCTGCGCGTATTCGGCAGTGGGTTGAAGGGCGACGGCGCTGCGTTCACCTACGACCAGCTGCGCAAGCTGCCGTCGCGTGAGGTGACCGCGTCCATCGAGTGCGCCGGGAACGGGCGCAGCTTCTACGCGTCGCAGCAGGGGACGCCCGCGCCGGGATCGCAGTGGGGGCTCGGCGCGATCGGCGTCGCGAAGTGGAAGGGCGTGCGTCTCTCCGAGGTCCTGGAGCGTGCCGGCATCGCAAAGACCGCGGTCGACGTCATGCCCCAGGGGCTCGACGGGAACGTGCTCGTGAACGGCGTCGACTACGGCCAGGTTCGGCGGCCGCTACCGGTGGCGAAGGCGCTCGACGACGTCCTGCTCGCCTACGAGATGAACGGCGTGCCGCTTCCTCCCGACCACGGCTTCCCGCTCAGGCTCGTCGTCCCCGGCTGGGTCGGCATCTCGAGCATCAAGTGGCTCGGGCAGATCGAGGTGTCGAACCAGCCGCTGTTCTCGCTCTGGAACACGCAGCAGTACCGGATGCAGGGCGGGAGCTACCCGGCGGACTCGCCGCCGCTGACGTCGCAGACGGTGAAGAGCGCGTGGGAGCTCGCGCGCGGTGCGGCGCTCCCGTATCGCCGGCGCGTCGCGCTCACCGGCCGCGCGTGGTCGGGGACGAGCGCGATCAGCCGCGTCGACGTGAGCATCGATCACGGCGCGACGTGGAGCGCAGCGAAGCTCTCGGGTCGCAACGAGGCCGGCTCATGGGCGCAGTTCACGTACTCGTTCCCGCCGCAGCCGAGCGGGACGTACGAGCTGTGGGCCCGCGCGACGGATGCGAGCGGCCGGACGCAGCCCGACACGGCGGCGTTCAACAACCTCGGCTATCTGTTCGACGCCGTCGTCCGTCATCCGGTGGTGATCCACTAGAGGCTCGTCACGAACGGCCGGCGAGCCTGCGGCGCACGACCGGCCGCTGCACCGCGGCCGCCGACGCGACGAGCAGCCCGCTCAGCAGCCAGAAGACGGCGCCCGCGCCGGCGTTGCCGGCGATGAGCCCTGCGGCCGCGGGCGCCGCCACCTGGCCGAGGCGGTTTCCCGTCAGCCGCACCGCGAGCGCCGTCGCGCGTGCGTAGTCAGGCACGAGTTGCACGACGATCGTCATCGACAGAGGCTGTCCGAAGCCGATGCCCGCGCCGACGACCGCGCACAGCACTCCGAGCATGACGACGTCGTGGGTGAATGTCATCGCGGCGAGCGCGACCGCAGCGGCCGCGGCGCTGATCGTGATCAGGCGCAGCCGGCCGACGCGGCGCACGAGCGTGCCGATACCGATGCGTGAGACGAGCGAGAAGCCCGCGCGGAGCGCGAGCAGCACGCCGATCACGGCCGGGCCGATTCCCCTCTGCTCGCCGAGCACCGGCAGGTAGGCCGTGAAGACGTCGGACGTCGAGAGCACCGCAATGCTCGCGAAGATCCCCGCCGGAACACCCGGGGTGAGCAGGATGTGTCGCAGCTTCCCCTCCGCGACGTCGAGCGGTGCAGCGAGTGGCGCCGCCTTGTGGCCGCGCTCCGCGAGGATCGCGCACAGCAACGCGCCTCCGGCGATGCCGGCCGCGACGAGCATCGCGCGCGTCGTCGCCGGCACGAGCGCGGCGCCGGAGCGGTGCCCGAGCAGCAGTCCGCCGATCAGCGGCCCGAACAGCTGGCCGAGCGACACGCCCGCGGTGAGCAGTCCGAAGTGCTGGTCGTGGTGATCGTCGTCGGACTCGCGCGCGACGACGGCCTGGACGCCCAGCGCGAGCGCAAGATGCCCGAGCCCGAGCACCGCGCTCGCCCCGCCGAGCGTCCACGGCGAGCGCG
>JAOPYX010000128.1 GCA_025964535.1 Actinomycetes bacterium
CGCTTGGTGAGCGCCTCGATCTCACCCTGCTCGACGATCTGCACGATCTTCTCCTCGATCGTCTTGCCGATCCCCTGCAGCTCCTTCGCCTTGCCGTCGAGCGCGAGCTGCGCGATCGAGCCGGAGGTATCGCGCATGCGTGTTGCGGCACGCCGGTACGCGATCACGCGAAAGGACTCGGCTCCTTCGAGCTCCAGGAGGTCTGCGAGAAGCTCGAACTGCTCCGCGACCTCCGCGTTCTGGGGCAGCGACGCCACGGGGCGATCATATGTCCGGCTTCGCTCCGTTAAGCCGCTCGTCAGATCGCCGGACCTAGACTCGCCTCATCGCAAGACGCCCGTCGCCGTCTTCCCTTAGCCTGGAGCGCCATGCCGAACGCGGTCATCTGCCTCCCGACGTACAACGAGCGGGAGAACCTCGAATCGATGCTTCGCGCCCTGGCGCCGCTCGGCCTGAACGTGCTCGTGATCGACGACAACTCGCCCGACGGAACCGGCCAGATCGCCGACCGCCTCGCCGAGGAACTGGACTTCGTCTCCGTGCTGCACCGCGCGCAGAAGGAGGGTCTCGGCCCCGCCTACCTCGCGGGATTTCGCCGTGCGCTCGCAGACGGCGCCGACTACGTCCTCGAGATGGATTGCGACTTCTCCCACAAGCCCGCCGATGCCGTGCGCCTGCTCTCGGCGTGCGAGAACGGCGCTGACCTCGCGCTCGGGTCGCGCTACGTCGACGGCGGCGGCACCGAGAACTGGGGGCTCACTCGGCGCATCATCTCGGTCGGAGGCTCCCTGTATGCGCGCGCGGTTCTCGGCGTGCCGTTCCACGACCTCACGGGTGGGTTCAAGTGCTACCGCCGCGCGGTGCTCGAGCGGATCGACCTCGATGCGATCCAGTCGAAGGGCTACGCATTCCAGATCGAGGGCACGTACAGGACGCTGCGCGCGGGATTCACCGTCGTGGAGGTTCCGATCACGTTTGTCGACCGGACCGCAGGCCAGTCGAAGATGAGCCGCACCATCTTTCTCGAAGCGGTGAAGAAGGTGCCCGCGCTGAGGCTCGCCGCGCTCAGGGGTCGCTTGTGAGCGGGTGCCGGGCGAGCGTCGCGTAGAGCTGGACGAGCGCCGCCTGGTCGAGCAGGCGCGTCTGGCCTGAATAGGAGAAGAGGCCGGTTCGACTGTCGCGGGCAGCTGCCCACGCTTGGTCGCCGTAGCTCTGCGCGGCCGCCACGTAGTCCTGTCGCAGGTCGACTGCAGCGAGTGAGAGCAGATGGCGGAAGAAGATTGCCGCGAACTCGGGCGGCTCATCGCTGTCCCATCGGTCGACGAAGTACGCGAGGGCGGCGTCGCCGACTTGCTCGGCGCGTGCAAGGGTCGCAGCGTCGTGCGTGATGCCGTACAGCTCCACGAGGCTGCCGATGAGCAGGCCCTGGTTGTAGCTCCAGTGCGTCTCGTCGATGGTGCCGTCGAGGGCGATGTGGTCCGAGTACAGGTCGTCGGTGCCGAGCATGCACTCGTCGACCCAGCCGAGCAGCCGCTTCGACCACGTGAGATAGCTCGCAGTGTGGGTCGCCTTGTAGAGACGCAGCCCCAGGAGGGCTGCGTTCGCCGTCGTGACCGTGTTGCGATCGTGGTTTCCTGCCGCGTCGGTCCAGAAGATGCCGCCCGCGCATGGATGCTGCGCGTCCGAATCCCATGCCTGCACGATCTGCATGAAGAGCTCGGCTGCCCGCTTTCGAGCTGGGAGACCGCCGCGCGTAGCGCTCCAGTCGAGCAATGCCCCGGCGATCCATTCGTTGTCGTCGAAGTAGATGTCGCCACCAGGCCACGCGGCGTACATCGCTCCCACCCGATAGCGCAGGTCGAGCGAGCGGAGGCGCTTCGGCACATCGGCGGCGGCGCGTCGAGAGGGAAGCGCAGCCACCGCGATCGTGGCGGCGAGCGCCTGGGAGTACGGCCAGGCGTACGCACTCGCCGGCTCGCCCGCTACCTCGCTGTACATGCCAGTCCGCGAGTCGAAGAGATAGCGCTGCATCGCGTTATAGCTCGCGACTGCACGCTTGGCGTCGACGTTCGAGTTGGCACTTACCGGCGCCGCCGCGACGACGGGCACCATGAGGGCTACGCCGACGATGAACGCGAAAACGAGTCGGCGCACCGCGGGCGAGCGTACCCTCCGCGGCGGATGTCCCCGGCTACCATCCGTCCGTGCAGGACCTCGACGCGGGCACCTTCGAGGCGGCGATCTCCGGCGGGCCGGTAGTCGTGGATTTCTGGGCGCCGTGGTGCCGTCCCTGTCACGCGATCGAGCCGTTGCTCGAAGAGCTCGCCGGCAGCGCGGAGGGCCGGGTCACATTCGCGAAGCTGAACATCGACGAGCATCCCCAGATCGCCGCCCGCTACGAGGTGCTCTCGATCCCGACGGTGACGCTCTTCGAACGCGGCGAGGCACGCACCACGGTCGTCGGGGCGCGGCCGCGCGGCCACTTCGAGCGCGCCTTCGCCGACTGGCTTTAGCGGAAGTGCTCCCAGCCGGGAAGCTCGTAGGGCTCCCCGTGCAGCGTGACGCGCACGTCTTCGCCTTCCTCGCAGCGGCCGATCACGGTGAAGCCGGCGGCATCGGGCGTCGCGGCCAGCAATTCGTAGTCCTCGCCGAAGGCGACGTCCTCGAGCGTCGCGCCGTTCGCGAGGGGCACCCGCTCGAGCTCGATCGTGACGCGGCAGCCTGAGCGCCGCGCGATGTGCGCGGCATCGACGCCGAGCCCGTCGGACACGTCGAGCATCGCAGTCGCCACCGCCGCGAGACGGCGGCCCTCGGCAACGCGGATCGGCGGCCGCGCGAGCCGCCCGGCGCGGAACGCGGCACCGGCGCCGCCGAGCGGGCCGGTCACGACGAGGAGATCGCCGACGCGCGCGCCGGACCGGCCGGGCACGCGCTCCGACCGGCCGAGCGCCGTCACGCTGAGCATGACGGCGTCCGCGCGAGTGGTGTCGCCGCCGCGCACCGGCACGCCCGCCTCTGCGATGCCCGCGTAGAGCTCGACCACGTCCTCGACGCGAGCGCTGCCGGGCAGCGCGAGCGTGACGACGAGCGCAAGCGGCTCGGCGCCCGACGCGGCGAGATCGCTGATGTTCGCGGCGGCGGCGCGGAAGCCGAGCTCCGCCCACGAGAGCAGGTCGAAGCGGAAGTGCACGCCCTCGACGAGCGCGTCCTGCGTGACGACAAGCCCGCCGATTTGGGCCGCGTCGTGCTCGATCCCCTGCACGAGCCCGAGCCGTTCGAGCTCCGCGAGCAGCCCGAGCTCGCCTACGTCGTCGAGCCTCATGCCTCGGCGATACGCGCGCGGCCGTCGAGGGTCTGCGGGTCGAGCGCGTACAGCGCGTCGTACAGGCGCGCATGGAAGGTCCCGGGGCCGCCGGCGCCCTCCGCTGCATCCTCCGCGGCAACGCCGAAGGCGGCGAGCGCCTCGGCGGCCGCCTCGAGCGGCTCGCCGGGCTTCGCTGCGAGAAAGCAGCCGGTCATCGCCGTCGACATGCAACCCGTTCCCGTGACGGTCGAGAGCAGCTCGTGCCCGTTCGACACCGCGAGCACTCGCTCGCCGTCGGAGACGTGGTCGACCGGACCGGTCACCGAGGCGATCACCCCGAGCAGGTTGGCCGCTCTGCGGGCGAGCTCCGCCGGCTCCATGCCGGTGCTGATCGACTCGACGCCGCGCACTTCGGCGTGAGCGCCGACGAGCGTCGCCACCTCGCCCGCGTTGCCGCGCAGCACAGTCACGTCGACCGAGCTGAGAATGCGACGCGCGGTGGCGGTCCTGTACGCCGTCGCGCCGACGCCGACGGGGTCGAGCACGACGGGGATCCGTCGCGCATTCGCTGCGACGCCCGCGAGCAGCATCGACTCGACCCAGTGCTCGGAGAGCGTGCCGATGTTCAGCACGAGCGACGCGGCGATCCCCGTCATCTCCTCGACTTCCTCGCGCGCATGCGCCATCACCGGCAGCGCACCGAGCGCGAGCGTCGCGTTCGCCGTCTCGTTCATGACGA
>JAOPYX010000136.1 GCA_025964535.1 Actinomycetes bacterium
GGAGCGGCCGACTGCATCGCGTTCCCGTTCCTCAAGTACGCCGTCTTCGGGTTGCCCCCGGACGACGACGAGCTCTTCCATCGCGTGCTCGTCGACCACATGCCCCTCGGCGGGCGCTACCCGCGTCTGACGGCGTGGGTGCGGCGCGTCGACGGGCATCCGCAGGCTTAGTGGTCTGCCTGGTGACGTTGCACGGTCTCCGGGTCGCTAGCACCAAGCGGGAGGCCGTCGGCGCCCGCCGTTAAGGCTGGTTGCCTTCAAAAGGGCGCCGACGGGCTCCCGCGCAGCGTGATCGCGAGCCGGAGGCCCTGCGAACGTTGCCGGGTAGACCACCTGGGCGGCGCTACCCTCGATACATGCCCCACTACATCTGCCCGAACTGCAAGGACCGCTCGATCGACATCGACGGCAAGGAAGGCCTCTCCGACGACGCCGTAGCCTGCCGGCGCTGCGGGTTCGGCTTCCTGTTCGAGCTGATGGACGACTACTACCCGGCACCCACGGCCGGGCTCGTCGTCTGCGACCGGGAAGGCCGGATCCTCGCAGTCGGCCGCGGCGTCTTCGAGCTCACGGGCTGGTCTGAGTCCGACCTGATCGGCGCCGACGTGGTCGAGGCATTCAAGCTCGGCGGCTTCGAGGAGGAGCGCAACCCCGCGAGGCTCGCCCTCGAGTGGGGCGTCCGCCGGCTCGACGAGAAGCTCGAGCTGCGCACACGCGGCGGGGTGAGCAAGCCCGTGAAGGGCGATTTCTTCCCGGCCTATGACGACGACGGCGGGCTGCTCGTGGCGCTCACGCCTCGGTCGGCCTAAAACCACAGCTCGCGGGCGACACTGGAAGCATGGACACGCTCCAGGGCAACCTCCTGATCGCATCGCCGTCGCTGCTCGACCCGAACTTCCGGCGGACGGTCGTGCTGATCACCGAGCACACGGACGCGGGCGCGGCCGGCCTCGTGATCAACCGCCCCTCCCCCTCGTCGGTGTCCGACCTCGTTCCGCAGCTCGAGCCGCTCGTCGACGACGACGAGCAGATCTGGATGGGCGGGCCGGTGCAGCCGAACGCCGTCCTGGTGCTCGGGGAGTTCGTCGACCCGGACGAGGCAGCGGTTCCGCTCTTCGGCTCGCTCGGGTTTCCCGCCCTCGACGATCCCGAGGAGGTCGTACCGGTCACGACGCGCAGACGGGTCTTCGCCGGCTACGCAGGCTGGGAGGCCGGCCAGCTGGAGAGCGAGCTCGAGCGCGACGACTGGATCGTCGAGCCGGCGCTTGCCGACGACGCGTTCACCGAGACGCCCGACGAGCTATGGGCCGACGTGCTGCGTCGCAAGGGCGGCGTCTACGAGCTCGTCGCGCGCATGCCCGAAGACCCGTCCGTCAACTGACGGCGTAGCCGAGATACAGCTCGGTCATGTACGGCAGCCTGATCGGCTGCTCCGACCGGCGGGCGATCGCGCGGACGCGCTCCACCACCTCGTCGCGCACCGGCTGCGGCGCAGCGGCGATGAAGCTGATCGAGACGACGCGCTCCACGAGCCCTTGCTCGTCGAGAACCTGCTCGTGCTCGAAGAGCGAACGCTCGCAGCGCTCGAAGAGCCCGCTCTCGCCGAGCAACGAGCGCCAATCCCGCTCCTTCCTGCGCGGCGCGTCGCCCTGAAGCGGATCGATCACCTCGGAGAGCGCGGCCTGCACCGGGTGCCGCTCGTCACGCGCGTTCCAGATCAGCGCGACGCCGCCACCCGGCCGGAGCACGCGGTGAATCTCGCGCAGGGCTTCGTCGGGCCGGAACCAGTGGAACGCCGACCCAACGGTGACGGCGTCGACGTAGCTGGCGGTAAGCGGTATGCGCTCTGCGGTGCCGGCGAGCGCGACGACGCCCGGCGCGCGCAGCTCGAGCTCGCGCCGCATCTCGCGCAGAGGCTCGACGACGAGCAGGTTGGCTCCGCTCGGCACGAGCAGTCGCGTCAGCTTGCCCGTTCCCGCGGCGAGGTCGAGCACGGTGCGCCCCGGCCGCAGCTCGAGTCGCGACACGATGCGCGCGACCGCCGCCGCGGGATAGTCCGGCCGTCCGCGCTCGTACACGTCGGCGTCGGCAAAGCCGCGCGTCGCAGGATGCAGCTCAGACACGGCTCGAGGGACACAGGTCGTTGATGACGCAGTCCTCGCAACGCGGACGCCGTGCGTCGCAGACCCGGCGTCCGTGCCAGATCAGCAGGTGCGGGAACCGTGCCCAGTCCTCGCGCGGCACGAGCTTCATCAGGTCGCGTTCGATCTTCACCGGGTCCTCTTCCTTCGTGAAGCCAAGCCGCTGCGACAGGCGGCGGACGTGTGTGTCGACGACGATGCCCTGTGCGTGCCCGAGCTCCGCAGAGACGACGTTGGCGGTCTTGCGGGCGACGCCCGGAATCCTGACGAGCTCCTCGAGCGTGCGCGGCACTTCGCCGTCGAACTCCTCGATCAGCATCTTCATCATCCCGCGCAGCGACTTCGCCTTCTGGCGGTAGAAGCCGGTCGCGAAGATGTCGCGCTCGAGCTCCTCCTGCGGCACGGCGAGATAATCCTCGGGCGCGTGGTATTTCCGGAACAGCGTCTTCGTCACCCGGTTGACGTTCACGTCGGTGGTCTGCGCCGAGAGCATCACGGAGACGAGCAGCTCGAGCGGGCTCGAGAACGTGAGCGCGATCGTCGCGTCCGCGTGCTCGACCGCGAGTCGCTCGATGATCGGGCGAATGCGCAGCTTCTTCGGACCGACGCGCTTTCGCGCCTCCTGGACGTAGCTGCGCGGCATGGATCGACGGTAGACGATCAGCCGACGGCGGCGAGCGGCGCACCCGCGGGGTCGCCGCCGCCCCAGAGGCGGGGGCCTGCGCACACGAGGTCGAGTGCCGGGCAGCTGGAGCACGCGAAGTCACTCGGCGCCGGCCGGAACTCGCCTGCGTGGATGCGCGCGATTCCGGCCGAGAGCTCGGCCTCGAGCCCCGCCACCTCGGCGAGCGTGAACGTCGTCGAGACGACCGCATCCGGCCGCTCGAGGAAGTGGTAGACGACCTCGACCTCCTCGGCACCGGCGCGGAAGCAGGCGAGCGCGTAGACGAGACGCTGGAGCCGGTAGTCGTCCTCTACGATCTCCTCCGGGGACGACTCCCCGATCACGTTCGTCTTGTAGTCCAGCACCAGCGCCCTCGAGCCGTCGAGGTGCAGCGCGTCGAGATAGCCGTGCAGGAGGACACCGTCCTGCACGAACGTGAAGTGGCGTTCCTTCTCGACCTTCGGCAGCTGCGCGATTCGAGCTGCGAGCTCGGACTCGCAG
>JAOPYX010000180.1 GCA_025964535.1 Actinomycetes bacterium
CACTCACACCTCTCCTCCCCGCCGCGGCCGTCACGCACCGACGTCGAGAACATCGGCCTCTGGGAAGGCAAGCCCTACCTCATCTACTCCCTGCGCAACGACGACCTCGCCGCCTGGACGATCCAGGACGGCGAGATCGCCGAGCTCGAGCTGATGGCCTGACGACGACCTAGGCAGTAACGCGGAACGTCCCCTTCATGCCCATCGCGGCATGGGGGTCGCACTGGTACGTGTACGTCCCCGGCTTCAGCTTCACGGTCCACGACGTTTCGGTCGTGGTGCCCACGGCGGTCTTCTTGTTCAAGCCGGGGCCGCTGAGGTGGAAGTTGTGCACGTTCGACTTGTCCTGCACCTTGATCGCGTAGGTGCCGGCCTTGATCGTCTTCAGGTCCTTGCCCGCGAGCTTGACCTCGATGGTGAACCCGGGGCCGACCTCACCGGTGAGCCCGGAGCTCTTCTGTGTTCCGGCTGTGCCCACTGCGACTGCAGTGAGCGAGACGGCGAGGATCGCGAGTGGAAGCAGAAGGCGTCGCAGCATGAGAGTCCTTTCGGGCGATTTCACGGTCGCCCCGTATTACGCAACGCCTTCGGGTCCGGATTGGCGAGCTGCTATTCGAGCTCGTCGTCGCCGAACGGATCGTCGTCCGAGCGCCGCGGGGACGGCCGCTCGTGGAACGTGACGCCGATCTTCTCGATGCGGTTTCCCTCGACCTCGAGCACGTCGAAGCGCAGGCCGTTCCAGGAGACGTCGTCGCCCGGCTCGGGTGCGCGGCCGAGCTGGCCGAAGACGTAGCCACCGACGGTGTGGAAGTCCTCGTCGGGCAGCTCTGTGCCGAAGCGCTCGTTGAACTCGTCGATTGGGAACATGCCGCTGATGCGGTAGGTGTCCTCGTCGATCTGCTCGATCTGCACCTCGGCGACGTCGAACTCGTCCTCGATCTCTCCGACGATCTCTTCGATCAGATCCTCGAGCGTGAGGATGCCCGCCATCGCGCCGTATTCGTCGACCACGATTGCGAAGTGCGTGTTCGTGCGCCGGAACTCGTGCAGGAGCGAAGCCAGGTCCTTCGTCTCCGGCACGATGTGCGCCGGACGAAGCAGCCCTTCGAGGTGCACGTCGTCGACGCCCTTCGCGTACATCGCGGAAAAGAGGTCACGGACGTGCAGGATGCCGACGACGTCGTCGAGCGTCTCGCGATACACCGGGTAACGCGTGTACGGGGAGCTGATCACAGCGGCGAGCGCTTCTTGCGGTGGCATCGAGATCGAGATCGCGACGACCTCGGGGCGCGGCACCATCACGTCGGCAGCGTCCTTGTCGGCGAAGTCGAAGACCTTCTCGATCATGCCGCGCTCCTCCTGCTCGATCTGACCCTGCTCCGTGGAGCGGGTGAGGAGCATCCGGAGCTCGGCCTCTGACATCGCGTCGACCTCCGCGCCCGGCGGCTCGAGCCCGAACGTCTTGAGCACGAGCTCGGTCGAACGGCGCAACACCCAGACGAGCGGTGCGAAGGTCGTGAAGAACGCGCGCACGGGTGCGGCGAGCGCGAGCGCCGTGCGTTCCGAGTGGCCGAGCGCGATGCCCTTCGGAACGAGCTCGCCGATCACGACGTGCACGAACGTGAGCAGCAGGTAGGCGAGCGCGATCGCGAGGAACGACGCCATCAACGGGTCGAACGCCTTCGCGAGCGCGGTCTCGCCGAGCGCACCGATGGCCAGCGATGTGAGCGTGACGCCGAGCTGCATGGCCGCGATGAATCGCGGCGGGTCGCTCGTGATGCGCAGCACGTCTCGCGCGCGCCGGTTGCCCTGATGATGAAGCTCGATGATCCGCGTGCGCCGGGCTGTGACGAGGCCGTATTCCGCCGCGACGAACAGCGCGTTGAGCAGGATCAGGACAGCAACGCCGACGAGCTCGTAGAGGAGTCTCACGCCCTCACCTGGAGGGCGCTGGTACTAGGCGGTATCTCGTCCACCAGGCTAGGGCGCAGTATAGGTCACGGTCAGGTCGTCCTCGACGCGCGCGGCGCGCCCGAGGACGACGAGCCGCTCGAGGTGCGAGAGCGTCTCCGCGACGGCGAAGCGCCGCTGGATCGGCGCGAGCTCGCGGCCGAAGAGGGCGTGCGAGACCTCGTAGCCTCCGCGCGGCTGCCCGTCGAGTGCCGCCTCCGTGCGGTCGAGGCGCTCATCGTGGTGCGCGACGATCGCGAGCGCCCGCGCGCCCGGTTCGTCGACTGTTGCGCCGTGCCCGCCATACGAAACGCGCGGTTCGAGCGCCGCGATGGCGTGCAGCGACTCGATGTAGTCGCCCAGCGGATCGGGCCTGCTCTGCGGGTAGAGCCCCACGGCGGGCGTGATCGGCGTGAGGATCGAGTCGCCGGCGATGAGCACGTCGCCGCGGTGAAGGCACAGGTGCCCGTCGGCGTGCCCAGGGGTGGCGAGCACGCGCCAGCCGTCGATCTCGTCGCCCGCGTCGACGAGCGTCGGGTTCCGGACGAACCGCACGAAGTCCGCGAAGACGTGACCGGACTCGATCATCTCCTTCGCGCGCTCGGGCGGCACGCCGTTTCGGACGAACCAGTCGGCGATGCGCTCGGGCCAGTCGGCGGAGCCCCAGACGCGCTCGCACTGCGCGTAGTCGAGGCGGCCCTGGATGACCGGCGCCCCGGTGGCGCGCGCGGCGGCCTCGGCGCCTCCGACGTGATCGGGGTGCATGTGGGTGATGAAGATGCGCACGACGGGCCCGTCGACCTGGGCGAGGATGTCCTCCCAGGGCGTCTCCATCAGGCCGAGACCGGTGTCGACGAGCGTCCAGCCGTCCTCGCCTCGCAAGAGGTAGCAATGGACGTGCATCGGCCCGCTGGGAAGCGACAGGGTCAGCCGCAGGATCCCCGGCTCGACCTCGATGGGCGTTGCGAACGTATGTTCGATAGTATGCGACATAGGAAATGAACGTCGAGTATCGCGAAGAGCCGTGCCGCTCTGCGCTGAACCGAGTGCAGGGCATGGGGTTCGGGTGGTCGCTGAACCCGTACATGGGCTGCGTTCATCGCTGCACGTTCTGTTACGTGCGTGCGTTCGAACAGCGCGCCGAGCGTCCGTCGGACAACCGCTACGGAACGAGCATCCGCGTCAAGACGAACGTCGCCGACGTGCTGCGCCGCGAGCTCGCACGGCCGTCCTGGCAGAAGGAGACCGTCGTGATCGGCGCGGCAACCGACCCGTATCAACCCGCCGAGGGGCGGTACAAGCTGACGCGCGCGTGCATCGAGGTGCTCGGCGCGGCGGGGAACGAGTTCGGGATCATCACGCGCGGCCCGATGATCGTGCGCGATCTCGACGTGCTCGTCGAGGCGTCGAAGCGCGCGAAGGTTGGAGTCACGTTCTCGATCCCGACGCTCGACCCCGAGATCTGGCGGCGCACCGAGCCGGGTACCGCCCCTCCCCACCAGCGGCTGCGGGCGCTCGAGCAGCTCGTCGCCGCCGGCGTGAAGGTCGGCGTCGGAATGGCGCCGATCCTGCCCGGGATCAGCGACCGGCCGGAGTTGCTCGCCGACGTGGTGCGTGCCGCGCGCGCCGCAGGCGCAACGGGCGTGTGGGCGAACGTGCTCTATCTCAAGCCGGGAACGAAGGAGCACTTTCTCTCCGCGCTCGAGCGCGACTGGCCGGAGCTGCTGCCGGAGTACGAGCGGCTCTACGGCAGCCGCGCCTACCTGCCGGCGGAGGTGACGAAGCCGGTGCGCGAGCAGGTGCGAGCTCTGACGCGGGCGCACGGTGTCCGGGATCGGCGCCCAATCAGGCTCGAGCCGCCGGACGATCCGGAACAGCTGCAGCTCTCGATTTGAGCGGAAGCACGACGTACCTTCCGATGCTGGACCATAGAATCGGCGGACTGTGAGCACGAACGAGATCACCTGCCTGATCGTCGACGACCACGAGGTCGTGCGCGAAGGGTTACGCCTGTCGCTTTCCCGGGCGCCACACATCCGCGTGATCGGCGAGGCGGGCGACGGTGAGAGCGCGATCGCACTCGCCGAGCGGCGGCGCCCGAATGTCGTGATCATGGACGTGCGGATGCCCGGCATGGACGGGCTCGAGGCGACGAAGATCCTGATGGAGAAGGTGCCGGAGTGCGCCGTGCTGATCTTCACGGCATACAGCGAGCGCAGCCTCCTCAGCCGCGGCCTCGAATCGGGCGCGAAGGGTTACATCCTCAAGGAGGCGCCGCACCAGACGTTGTTGCGCGCCATCGAGAAGGTCGCGGGCGGCGAGGGGTACGTCGATCCGGCGCTCATGCCGGCGTTCCTCACCGGCAAGGACAAAGACGACATGCTCACGGGCCGCGAGCGGGAGATCCTGCAGCTCCTCGCGGACGGGATGTCGAATGCCGACGTCGCGGCGAAGCTCTTCATCAGCCAGGAGACGGTGAAGAGTCACGTCCGCCACATTCTCGCGAAGCTCGAAGCAGACACGCGCACGCATGCGGTCGCCATTGCGCTGCGCGAAGCGATCATCGACTGAGCGTGCGCCCTTGAGGGACGAGCCTTCGCCGCGCGAGCTGACCGAACAGGTGCTCGCGGCCGAGCAGGACGAGCGGCGGCGGATCGCACTCTTCCTCCACGACGGGCCAGTGCAGTCGCTCGCGGGCGTCGCGCTGATGCTCGACGCAGCGCTCGACTTCATGCGCCGCGGGAAGACCGACCAGGCGGGCGAAGTGCTCGAGAAGGCGATGTCGCGCACGCGCCTGACGATCGGCGAGCTGCGCGACCTCTCGTTCAATCTCGAACCGGTCGTCTTGCGCGACCACGGCCTGGGCATGGCCGTGAACGCACTCGCCGAGGATCGCGGCCTCGAGTACGGCATCCACGTCGAGATCGACGTCGCCGCAGCCGAGTCGCTCGGTGAGCGCTCGCAGGCCGCGCTCTACCAGATCGTGCGCGAGGCGTTCGAGGGCGCGATCCGGCGCGGCCCGCCCAAGAACTTCTCGGTGCGCGTCGTCGCAACCGGCACCGCTGCGCTCGAGGCGACGATCCACGACGACGCGCCCGGCGAGCGGCGCAAGCGCTCGATCGAGGTGCTCGAGGAGCGCGCGCGCACCCTGCACGCCGCACTGTCCGTCGACCAGGCCGACGACGGGACGACCATGCGGCTCGTCCTTCCCACCTACGCCGGCTCCGAGTAAGCTCCCGGCCGACATGGCCGACGGCCACCTTCTCTTCGTCTGGAAGACGTCCGGCTACGAGCTCCGAGAGCAGGACGGCGAGGTGCCCGCCGTCGGCTCGGAGGTCGAGACGGACGGCAGGACGCTGCTCGTCACCAAGGTCGGTCCCTCGCCGCTGCCGCGCGACAAGCGGCCGTGCGCGTACCTCGGCCGCTAGCGGGCCAGATCCTCCGCGGCGGCAAGACCGAGCACGAGCGCCTGCGAGAGGCCGCTGGCGTAGCCGCCGGTCGCGACACCGCCGGCATCGACGCCCGCGGCGTAGAGACCGTCGAGCGGCGATCCGTCGGCGGCGAGCACGCGCGCGCGAGTGTCGACGCGCAGGCCGCCGATCGTGTGCGTGACCGCGGCGGCGACGTGGACGGCAGCGCGCGACCCGGGCGGCGTCTCGAACGGCAGCTCGGCCGGATCGACGACGGTGCCGCCGGCAGCGCGCGCGGCGTCCACGCGCTCCTGCGCGTGGACGAGGCCCTCGTCGTCGAGCACGTACCAGGCGCGGCCGCGTGGCTGCCTCCCGAGCGCCTGCGCGAGGTCGTTCTCCGACCACGACACCGAGGCGGGCGTGATCTCGGTGCCGCCCTCGGCGAACACGCGTGCCCAGCGGCCGTACAGCTGCGACAACGGCACGAAGTCTTCCTCGACGATGCGAGCCGGAGGTGCGGGCATCGCGCGGCCGTAGAACTCGTCGAGGCCGGTCGTCACGGCGGCTCCTCGTGCGAGCCCGAGGTCGAGGCCGGCGCCGTCGCTCCACGGGTTGGCGCGAAGCAGCAAGCCGTGCTCGTCCGCCAGTCGCTTGGCGAAGCCACCGGTCGCCAGCACGATCGGTTCCGCTGAATTCGCGGGTAGCGGCGTCTCGAGCTCGACGTCGCGCGCGAGCAGCGCAGTCAGCGCACGCGGGTCGAAGCGCTTACCCGTCGTCCGCGGGTTCTCCGTGTCGTCCCAGACCGGCTCGACCCCCAGCGAGACGAGCCAGGCGAGCGCGTCGTCGAGTCGCTCCCACACGAGCCGCTGCAGCCGCTCGTCACCCGCCGGACACTCGTCGCGAAAGTCCTCCCATTCGAGATGGCGCCAGACGACGCAGCTCGAGAGCAGCATGGAGCCGCCTGGCCGCGTTCCCTTCTCGAGCAGGCGGGGCCGGAGGCCGAGCTCCCGCGCACGCGCGGCGCACACGAGCCCGGCCATGCCGGCGCCTGCGATCAGCAATGCGCCGCCCTACGTGAGCGAGAACGTCGACTTGTGCTCGACGTACTCGACGCGCACGTGCTCGGGGCCCCAGAGGAACACGGCGTACGTGTTGGCGGCGTCGACGACGTCGTCGATCTCGACGCCGAGGTCGTTCGCGGCCGCGATGTGCTCGTCGGCGGAGTCGACGAGGACCGCCAGGTGGTTGAGGAGCGGCTTCTCGGGAGCACCAGGCGCGCCCGGCTGGAACTCGACCCAGGCACCGCCGACCTCGACACGCGGGCAGCCGGAGGGACCGGCCGGCGCGGGTGCGAAGCCGAGCGACCCATACTCCGCCGCGGTCTCCTCCGGGTTCGCAGAGAGCAGCGCGACATGGTCGAGGTCGTACTCGACGTCGGTCGCCGCCTCGACGAGACCGAGCCGCACGCCTTCGGTGAGGTCGAAGTACGCCTCGCCGTCGCGCGGCCGGTGCACCTCGAGGTTCGAGGGCAGCTGAGCAAGCGCCGCGGAGAGGTCGCTCACACGGAAGGCGACATGCCCGAGTGCACCGCGTTCACGCGGGCCCTCCGCGTCGAACAGGGTGATCTTCCCGCGGCGCGCGTTCGATCCGAGCAACGTGAACCGCTCGGTCTGGTCGATGACGTGCATGCCGAGATGCGCCGTGACGAACTCGGCGATCGGGCCGCGGTCGGCGACCCAGTAGGCGACGTGGTCGAGCTTCGTCGGATTCATGGCTTCGACGTTACCGGGACGAGACCGGGTTATGCGTCGCCTCT
>JAOPYX010000186.1 GCA_025964535.1 Actinomycetes bacterium
ACAACAGGTACGGGCCGCCAATGGCGGCCCGTCCTGGTCGTCCCTCTATGTTGTCTTCGCCGAAGGCGAAGGGTTCTCCGGGTTAGCGGAGGAGGCTCAGCACCGACTGTGGGGCGCTGTTGGCCTGTGCCAGCATCGAAGTGCCGGCCTGGTTCAGGATCTGGAGCTTCGTGAAGTTGACCATCTCGCTGGCCATGTCCACGTCCTTGATCCGGGACTGCGACGCCTGGAGGTTCTCCTGATACGTCGAGATGTTGTTCAGGCGATGCTCGAGGCGGTTCTGTACCGATCCGAAGGTGCTACGCGAGTTCGACACGCTCTGGATCGCGGCGTCGACCGAGGCCAGGCTCACTGCGCCGGTGAAGGCGAAGATCGCCGAGTTGACCTGGTAGGTCGTGCCGGCACCGAAGAGCGAGACCGAGCTGACGGTCATGCTCTCGTTGTCGTTGGCCCCGACCTGGAACGTGATGGTCGTTGCCCCGCTCAGCAGGCTGATGCCGTTGAACGACGTCTGCTTGCCGATGTCGGAGATCTCGGCGCAGAGCTGTGCGACTTCGGCCGTGATTGCGGCCTGGTCGGATGCCGAGAGGGTTCCGTTGTTGAACTGCACGGCGAGGTCACGAACGCGCTGGAGCATGGACTGCACCTCAGCGAGTGCGCCTTCACCGGTCTGCACGAGCGAGACGGCGTCCTGCGCGTTGCGCTGTGCCTGAGTCAGGCCGCCGATCTGTGAGTGGAGCTTTTCCGAGATCGCGAGCCCGGCGGCGTCGTCTGCCGCGCGGTTGATCCGGAAACCCGAGGACAGACGCTCCATCGCGGTCGCCAGCTGCTTCTGCGTGCCGACGAGGTTGCGGTGGGCGTCATACGCCTCGATGTTCGTCTGGATACGTAGGGACATGCTCTTCCTCCTTGAAGGGCGTGTGTGGTCCCGGACTTTCACACCGTTCAGCCTCCTTGGCCTAACGGTGCATTCCCGTCATCGTCCCCAGCGGCCGGGACTTGAGCGCCAGATCGGGTGTCCTCGTCTACAGGCATCCCGGATCCCGCCGATTACCGGAGCAGTGCCGATCACCGACGTTCTCTCCCGGGTCTCCGAGCTCGAGGCGCTCGCGGCCTCGACGCGCGGCGAGGCTCTCGTCGCCACGCCGGACTCCGGCGACGCCTTCGCACGCGCACTCGCGAAGGCCGCCGCCCCGGCGACGACCGTTCCAGCAAGCACAGATGCGAGCGGCACCGTCGCCGCGAAGATCATCTCTGCGGCCGAGAGCCAGGTCGGGCAGGCGGAGCAGCCGCCGGGCTCCAACGACGGCCCCCAGATCGCGGTCTACCGCAGCGCCGTCGCCGGTGCCCAGCCGGGCGAGCCATGGTGCGCGTACTTCACCTCCTGGGCGGCCGCCCAGGCAGGCGCGCCGCTGGGCGACGCGGGAGCCGGCATCGGCTCCGTCGCGGAGATCACGTCATGGGCGCAGCGCACGGGGCGCTATGTCCCCGCCGGCTCGCAGCCGCAGCCTGGCGACCTGATCCTCTTCGGCACCGAGCACGTGGGGCTCGTCGAGTCGGTCAACGCGGACGGTTCGCTGACGACGATCGAGGGCAACTCCTCGGACGCCGTCAGCAGGGTGCACCGCATGCCCGGCGAGGCGACGGGCTTCGTGCGCCTCGGCGGCTAGGTCCACACCCGTCAAACGGCATCGAACGCACGCAGCGCCGCGTCTCGCTGCCCATGCGCAGCCGTCGCCCGGTTCACCGCGTTGACGACCGCGTGAAGCGACGCGGTGACGATGCTCGGGTGCACGCCGACGCCCCATGCGGCGAGGCCTTCGACGTCGACCTCGACATAGGCGGCCGCCACCGCGTCCTCGCCGGTGCTCATCGCGTGCTCGTGGTAGTCGAGCACGCTGATCGTCGTGTTCTCCCGCTGGCCGAGGCCGTGGACGAGCGCCGCGATCGGGCCGTTGCCCTCGCCCGCGAACTCGACCTGCGCGGTGCCGATGCGCATCGTCGCCGCGAGACGATCGCCCGACTCGTCCGCCTGGTGCTTGTACGAGACGAGCTCGTAGGGGTCTCGCACGGCGAGGTAGGTCGTGCGGAACAGATCGTGCAGCTCGGCAGCGGAGAGCTCGCCGCCTTGGGCGTCGGTGATCGCCTGCACCGTCTGGGCGAAGTCGACTTGAAGCCCGCGCGGCAGATCGAGGCCGTACTCGCTCGCAAGCAGGAACGCGACGCCGCCCTTTCCGGACTGCGAGTTGACCCGGATGATCGCCTCGTAGGTGCGCCCGACGTCCTTCGGGTCGATCGGCAGGTACGGGACGTCCCAGACCTCCGACTCGGAGCGCTGCTGGGCGCGCATCCCCTTCTTGATCGCGTCCTGGTGCGAGCCCGAGAACGCCGTGTAGACGAGCTCGCCCACCCACGGGTGGCGCGGGTGCACGGGCAGGTCGTTGCACTCCTCGACCGTGCGCTTCGTCTCGTCGAGCTGCGAGAAGTCGAGACCCGGGTCGACCCCCTGGGTCAGCAGGTTCAGCGCGAGCGTGACGATGTCGACGTTGCCGGTGCGCTCGCCGTTGCCGAACAGCGTGCCCTCGACGCGGTCGCCGCCGGCCATCAAGCCGAGCTCCGCCGTCGCAACCGCCGTGCCCCGGTCGTTGTGCGGATGGATCGAGAGGATGATCGAGTCGCGCTTCGAGAAGTGCCGTGCAAACCACTCGATGCGGTCGGCGTAGACGTTTGGCGGAAAATGCTCGACGGTCGTCGGCAGGTTGACGATCATCTTCTCCGCCGGCGTCGGCCCCCACTCGTTCGCGACCGCCTCGCAGATCTCGAGTGCGTACTCGAGCTCGGTGTGGTGGAAGCTCTCCGGGGAGTACTCGAACATCACCGATGTGCTGGTCTTCGCCGCCAGCGCTTTGCACATCGCCGCTCCGCGCACGGCGAGCTCTGTGATGCCCGCCCGATCGAGGCCGAAGACGACCCGGCGCTGCGTGACGGACGTCGAGTTGTAGAGGTGCACGATGGCCCGCTGCGCACCCTCGATCGCCTCGTAGGTCCGTTCGATCAGCTCCGGCCGCGCCTGGGTCAGCACGGCGATCGTGACGTCGTCAGGAATCATGTCGTCGTCGACGAGCATGCGCACGAAGTCGAAGTCGGCTTTCGACGCCGCCGGAAAGCCGACCTCGATCTCCTTGAAGCCGAGCCCGACCAGCAGCTCGAAGAAGCGCCGCTTACGGGCGGCGTCCATCGGGTTGACGAGGGCCTGGTTGCCGTCGCGAAGGTCGGTCGAGCACCAGATCGGGGGCGACGTCAGCACGACGTTCGGCCAGGTTCGGTCGGCGAGATCGACGACCTCGTACGGGCGGTATCGGTGGTGGGGCATCGGCACGGCAGGCTCCTTCGGCGGAAAGCGGACGCACGAGTCCAGTGGACGGTGGACGGGTATGTGCACGCGCTTCCCCTACCGGGGAAGGCCGAGCAGGAGCGCGCCGAGGCCGAGCGTCATCGAGATCGTCCGAGGCGTCGCGTCCACGGTCGTAACGGTAGGGGATCGGGCGGTCTTGCGGTGCCCGAAAGCGCACAACAACAGGTACGGGCCGCCAATGGCGGCCCGTCCTGGTCGTCCCTCTATGTTGTCTTCGCCGAAGGCGAAGGGTTCTCCGGGTTAGCGGAGGAGGCTCAGCACCGACTGTGGGGCGCTGTTGGCCTG
>JAOPYX010000213.1 GCA_025964535.1 Actinomycetes bacterium
GCCTCGAGCACGATGTTGTTGGCGATGATCAAGGTGAAGAAGACGAGCAGCGAGCTCGTGATGTTCGGGAGCAGCTCGCTGAACATCACCCGGAGCGGGCTCGCGCCCTGCGAGATCGCGGCCTCGACGAACTCCTTCTCGCGCAGCGACAGCACCTGGCCGCGCAGCGGGCGTCCCACGTAGGGGATGAGCACATACGAGATGACGAGCGTGGGGATCCAGATGCTGCCGCTCACGATGTTGATGCCGAAATGGTGGAAGCCGTTGATCGCGAGCGCGGAGCCGAGCGCGATCCCGAGCAGCACCACCGGGAAGGCGTAGAAGAGGTCGAAGAAACGTGTGATCACGAAGTCGATCCAGCCGCCGAAGTAGCCGGCGAGCAGGGCGAGGATCACGGCGAAGAAGACGCAGATCGCCGTCGAGCCGACGCCGACGATGAGCGAGTTGCGGCCGCCGTAGAGGAGGCGCACGGCGATGTCGCGCCCGATCGAGTCGGCGCCGAGCACGAACCGTCCGCCGGCGCTGAACCACGTTGGACCGATGGGGATCGCCGAGAAGAGCACGCAGTTCGGGCCCGAGACGATGCACGGCTTACCGGTCTTCTTGTCGATCAAGCCGCCGGTGGAGACGACGGGTGTCGGCTTCCCGCCGACCTTGACCGTGTCGAGGACGTGCTGCGTGTTCGGGCCTGTGTGGGCGACCTGACTTGCGTAAACGGGCGCGAGCGCGCAGGCGACGAGGACGACGAAGAAGACGCCCAGGAAGGCGAAGGCGACGTAGTTGCGGCGTAGGCGGCGCCAGGCGAGGTACCACGGGCTGCGGCCGCGGATCGGGGCCTTGCCCCGCTCAGCGTCGGCGAGCTCTGCCGCCGTGTCGAGCGTGAACTCGGTCTCTGTTGCTTGGTGCGCCACCTACCACTCCCTGCTTTCTCCGGGAAACGACCGTCGGGGGTGCCGTTCCCGGCACCCCCGACGATTCAACCTTCGCCGTCTACTTGTGGCAGATCGACGCGTAGTCGAACTGGTAGAGCACATGGTTCACGTAGCAGCTGAGGTCCATGTCGGAATTGAAGAAGTCGGTGAACTGCCGGTTCATGAACGGAGCCCACGGAGCCTGCTCGTCGACCATCTTGTCGACGGAGGCCCACTGTGCGTTCACGGCGTCGGTCAGTGTCGGCTCCTTCTTCAGCGTGGCGATCTTCGCGTTGACCGCCTTGTTGTCGAAGTTGGCGTAGTTGTTGTTGTGCGTCTGCGTGATCCGGTCGCCGTTCAGCAGCACGTCGAACCAGTCCAGCGGATGCGGATAGTCCTGGAACCAGTCGGCGAAGCCGATCTGCGCCTTCGTCGCCTGGTTGCCAACGGTCGTCCAGTAGACGGCGGAGTTGATGACCTTCTCCTTCGCCTTCAAGCCGATCGAGTTGAGGACGTCGGTGAGGTATGCCGTCGCCTTCGGGTCGGAGCCGCGGTCGTGGTTCCACACGGTGACCGTCGCGCCCGCCTGCCCGGAGTCCTGGATCAGCTTCTTCGCCTTCGCCAGATCGTACGGGTACAGGGCGAGCTTCTTGTACTGCGGATAGGTCGGCGGCAGCACGTTCTCCGTCGTCTGCCCGAGACCGCCGTAGATGCGCACGAGCGCGTCACGGTTGATCGCGTAGTTCACGGCCTGGCGCACCTTCAGGTTGTCGAACGGCGCCACCTTGTTGTTCATGAAGAAGTAGTAGGTGTTCGCCGGCGTGTAGATCTTGATCTGGTCGCCGTACTTCTGCTGCGTCGTCGCCAGACGGTCCGGCGGGATCTGGTGGAAGTCGTAATCGTCCTGTCCGGAGATCACGCGCTGCAGTGCCACGGTGTCGTCGCCGATGATGTCGACGGTCATCATGTCCGGGTTGCCGGCAGGGACGTTGCCGCCGAGGGCAGCCGCGTCGAAGTTCGGGTTCCGGACGACGATCGCCTTCTTGTTCGGCGCGTAGCTCTTGATCATGTACGGGCCCGACGACGGCAGCGGAGTCGTCGACTGATCCTTGGCCGGTGAGTTGGCGGGCAAGAGCGCCGCAAACTCGGTGGCGAGGATGTTCGTGAAGTCTCCCTGCGGCGTATTCAGCTTGATCGTGATGTCGCCGGTCGTGTCGTCGGTCGTGATGCCGCCGATGTGACCGGACTTCGTCTTGGCGAACTTGTCCGCGCCGACGATGTTCCCGAAGAAGCCCACGCCCGGCGAGTCGATCTTGAAGTCGCGCTCGATGGTGGCCGCGAAGTCGCTTGCCTTGATCGCGGTGCCGTCCGAGTACTTCAGGCCGCTACGCAAGGTCAGCGAGTAGGTCTTGCCGTCCGGCGAGACCTTCGGCAGATCTTTCGCGAGGTAGGGGACGATCGTCGCGCCGGCGGGGCCGTTGGCGTGCGTGTACCCGACGAGCGGGAGGTACACGTTCCACAAGATGCCCCAGCCCTCGACGGTGTAGGACAGGCCAGGATCGAGGTAGTCGATGCCGGTGTCGTACGCGAGGCGGAAGTTGGCGAATGTCTTGCCGCCCGAAGCGGTAGTGCTGGTGCTGGTCGTCGTCGTGCCCGCTCCAGCCGGCGCGGCCTTGTTGCTGCTGCCGCATGCCGACGCGATGAGCGCCAAGCCGACGGACAAGGACGCAGCGGTGACCAGCCACTTCCACGTGTGCCTGCGATTCAAAGCTGTTACCTCCCGGTTGATTCAGTTCGCGGCAAAGGGGCCACAGATGAGAGGCCTTTCCGCGCGCGGTGCATTCTTACTGACGTCGGACTCGCAAGGCTAGTTAGAACAGACATCGGATCACGGCTCAGAGCCGGAAGAAGATCCTGCGTCGCGCGGCGAGCTCGACCGGCTCCTGCTCCTCCACCACGCCCTCGGCTCCCTCGCGCTGTGTCGAGTGGAGGATCCGGCCGTCGCCGAGCCAGAAGGCGACGTGGTCGGCAGAGGCTCCATCGCCGTAGGTCACGAGGTCGCCGGAGCGCGCGTCGGCCTCTTCGACCGGGCTGCCGGCGTCCTCCTGCTGATCGGCGTCGCGCGGCACCAGCCGGCCGGTGGCCCTGTAGCTCATGTGCACGAGCCCCGAGCAGTCGATGCCATCGGCGGTCATACCGCCCCAGAGATAGCGCGTGCCGAGGAGCGTTCGCGCGTACGCGACGGGGTCGCCGGCGCGAGCGTCGAGCCACGCCGGATCGGGGTCGCCGCCCAGCACCCCGGCCCTGATCCAGCCGGGGTAGTCGTAGGCGGTGCGAATACGCGCCCAGCCGTCGCGGCTCTCCTCGACGGCCAGCGGCTCGCCCGGCAAGGCCTCCGTGACCCGCTCAGCGTCCTCGGCGGGCGCGGCGAAGACCGGGGTCAGGTCGCGCACGGTGTCCACGGCGCGAGGATAGCCATGGGTTGGCAATCGAACACTTGTTCGCCTAGCATCGTGCCATGCAACTCAGGATGGATGCGGCCGATCGGCTCGTGGAGCTCGTCGAGGAGCGGCGCGGGCCGGTCGTCGCAGAGGAGGCCGCACGGCGGCTGTTCGCGCTTCGTCAGGCCCCGGTCGGGCTCGCGCGCTCGCTGCTCGCAGAGGTCGTCGACACGGACGCGCGGCTCGCCTGGAGCGGCGACTCCGTCTCGCTCGCGCGGCCGCTCGGCCATGAGTTGCTGCTCGAGGACGCGACCTACGTCGTTGTCGACCTCGAGACGACCGGCCTGCGGCCCGGCTCTTCCCAGATCTGCGAAATCGGCGCGGTACGCGTCCGCGGCTTCGAGCTGGAGGATGAGTTCGAGACGCTCGTCAACCCCGGCGTGGCGATGGGCCCGGGCGTCGCGGCGCTGACCGGGCTCAACGACCGGCAGCTCCGCAGTGCGCCGCCGCCCTCGGTCGCGGTGAGCCGATTCCTCGCGTGGGCCGGCGATGCCGTCCTCGTTGCGCACAACGCACGGTTCGACCTGTCGTTCCTCGACCGCGAGACCGAACGGCTCACCGGTTCCCGCATCGCCTCACCTGTGGTCGACACGGTGCCGCTCGCGCGGCGGCTGCTCGGCGGACGCGTGCCGCGCGCGAGCCTTGCGCAACTGTCCTATTTCCTCGGCACCTCGGTACAGCCGTGTCACCGCGCGCTGCCCGACGCGCAGGCGACGGCGGAGGTGCTGCTCGCGCTGATTGGGCTCGCGCAGGAGCGCGGCGCACGCACCGTCTCCGATCTCGTCGGCCTCGCCGCGACGCAGAGGCGGCGTGTGTGGGACAAGCGGGAGCTGGCGTTCGGCGCACCTTCGCGTCCGGGCGTCTATCTGTTCCACGATCGGAACGGGCAGCTCTTGTACGTCGGCCGGGCGCGCGACCTGCGCGCGCGGCTGCGGTCGTACTTCCGCTCCGAGCGGCAGCGGCCGGCCGTGGAGGCGGCGCTCGCCGCAGTGGAGCGGATCGAGTGGCGCGTGCTCGGCTCCGAGCTCGAGGCTGCGCTCGAGGAGCTGCGCCTGATTCGCGAGCTCCGCCCGCCCGCGAATGCCCGGGTCGCGCGGCCCGATCGTTACGTGTGGCTGAAGAAGCGCGGCGAGAGCGTCGTCGCGTCGGCAACGCCAACGGCGCTCGGGCCGATCCGGTCACGGCGACGTGCGCAGCTTGCGGCGCGCACACTCGTGGCCGGCGACCTCGAGCGGCCGTCACTCGCGCTGCCACGCTTGCGCCGCCGCCTGTCCGAGCTGGCCGATGCGCGGCGCTACGAGGACGCGGCGCGCCTGCGCGACCGCATCGACGCGCTCGAGCGCGTGTGCCGCGAGCTCGAGCGGCTGCAGGGACTCCGTGCGGTTCAGCGCTGCCTCGTCGTCCCCTCCGCGGAGCCCGGTCACGCGCGTGCGTTCTTCGTCGCCGGCGGTCGCGTCGCCGCCGAACGCACGCTGCCGCCGGGAGGCGGCGCACACCTGGAGATCGAGGCCGGCCTCACCGCGGCCCGGCGCGCGCTCGCCACCGAGGAGCACGGCGACCTCGACGAGCTCTTCCTCGTCGGCACGTTCCTGCGCCGCCCGCCGGCCGAGATGTGCGTCGTGCCGCTCGAGAAGCAGGCTATTCTCCGCGCCGCCGCAAGGGTCAGCGCGCCGAAGGACAAGGTCCGCGCGGGACACGACCCGGGGTCTGACCCCAAGCAGACGCCCGGCGAACCGAGTCTCTTCTAGACGCGGCTCGGGGTCTGACCGCTATGTCTGACTCGGTCGCGGAGCTTGGCTTCCGGACTGGCGTCGCGGAGCGGAGCTTGCTCCGCGCAGCAGTGATCCGCTCACCGGCAGCAGAGCAGAAGGGGCCCACGGGGGAAACTGGTTTCCCCCGTGAAGCGAGCGGAGCGAAGCGTTAGGTCGGCGGCGGCACGAGCTCGGGCTCGTGCGGCCCGGGCTCGAAGATCGGTTCGCGCTCGCGCGGCGCGATCTGGCCGGCCTTGATCTCCTGCGCCCAGTGACAGGCGACGGTGTGCTCACCCGCGAGCGCGCGGAGCGGCGGCACTTCGTCACGGCACCGGGTCGCCTGCACGTATGGGCAGCGCGTGTGGAAGCGGCAGCCGGTCGGGGGGTTCGCCGGGCTCGGCAGGTCGCCGCTGAGCAGGATCGGCCGGCGCGCCCGTTCCACCACCGGATCGGGGATCGGCACCGCCGAGAGCAGCGAGATCGTGTACGGGTGCAGCGGGTTCGTGTACAGGTCGTCCGACGGCGAGACCTCGACGACCGAGCCGAGGTACATGACGGCGATCCGGTCGGAGATGTGCCGGACGACGGCGAGGTCATGCGCGATGAAGAGATACGTGAGCTCGAAGTCGTTCTGCAGCGACTCGAGCAGGTTCAGGATCTGCGCCTGGATCGAGACGTCCAGCGCCGACACCGGCTCGTCCGCCACGATGAACGACGGGTTCACGGCGAGCGCTCGCGCGACGCCGATGCGCTGCCGCTGGCCGCCGGAGAACTCGTGCGGGTACCGGCCCATCGCGTCCGCGGGGAGGCCGACGATCTCGAGCAACTCCCGCACGCGCTTCGACAGCTCGCCGCGCGCCGCGAGGCCGTGCGCGCGCAGCGGCTCGCCGACGATCCGCCCGACGCTGTGTCGCGGGTTGAGCGACGCGAACGGATCCTGGAACACCATCTGCATTCGCCGCCGCAGTGGGCGGAGCTTGTCGTCGTCGAGATGCGAGATGTCCTGACCGTCGAAGACGATGCGCCCTGCCGTCGGCTCGTACAGGCGCAGGATCGCGCGCCCGAGCGTCGACTTGCCGCAGCCGGACTCCCCGACGAGCCCGAGCGTCTCGCCCCGCCTGATCGTCAGCGACACGCCGTCGACCGCCTTGACGTCGCCGACATGGCGGTCGAGCACAAGCCCACTCTTGATCGGGAACCAGACCTTGACGTCGTCGAGCTCGACCAGTGTGTCGGTCATACGCCGGCCGCCTCGCGCAGCCACGCGTCCTCGGGCACCGGGTTGAAGCACGCAACTTTGTGGCCCGGTGCGATCTCGACGAGCGGCGGCACCTCTTGTCGCGACTGCTCTACCTCGTAGGCGCAGCGCGGCGCGAACGGACATGCCGACGGCGCACGCAGCATGTCGCGCGGCGCGCCCTCGATCGGCTGCAGCTTCCGGCCGCGCGGCGTGTCGAGCCGAGGCACCGACTGGAGCAGCCCGAGCGTGTACGGATGCCGCGGCGAG
>JAOPYX010000035.1 GCA_025964535.1 Actinomycetes bacterium
TCTGTTCCAGATGGTGGATCGACTTGCAGTATTTGGGGTCGCGAAGGGTAGGCTCGGCGCATGACCCCGTTCGAGGGCGACGGCGTCTGGCTCCGCTGCGCGCTCCATGCGCACACCACGAATTCCGACGGAGAGATGGCGCCCGACATGCTGGTACGCCACTACGAGTGGGCGGGCTTCGACGTGCTCGCGATCACGGATCACTGGGTCCGGACGGTCGAGCGCTCGACGCGGAAGCTCCTCGTCATCCCCTCCACGGAGCTGAACGCGCAGGCCGGCGGCCCCGAGCACGACGCCCACGTTCTCGCCCTGGGCGTGGAGGCCGACCCGGTCATCCCGGAGAGCGAGTTCGCGCCGCTGCAGGAGGTCGTCGACTGGATCGACGGAAACGGCGGCGTGCCCTACATCGCGCACACGTACTGGAGCGGGCTGCGTACCGAGCAATGGGAGGACTGCACGGGCCTCGTCGGGATCGAGGTCTGGAACGCGGGCTGCGAGCTCGAGATCGGGCGCGGCGACTCGTCGCTGCAGTGGGACGAGGCGCTCGAGCGCGGCCGCAACCTGTTCGCGCTCGCCACCGACGACTCGCACCATCCCGGTTACGACAGCGGCTTCGCCTGGACGATGGTTCGCGCCGAGGACAGATCGCAGGCGGCGGTGCTCGCGGCGCTGCGCACCGGTTCGTTCTACGGGTCCACGGGCCCTGAGATCACGAGCGTCGAGGTCGCCGACGACGCGATCACGGTGCGCTGCAGCCCGGCTGCGAGCGTCACGCTCCTCACGGGCAAGACGAAGGGCGCGCGCGCGAACGCGGGGCGGCTCGGCTACCCGAACGCCTCGGAGATCATCGAGCGTGACTCCGCCGGCCTGATCACCGCATGCCGGCTCGAGCGGATGTGGAGCACGCCCTACGGCAGGCTCGAAGTCGCCGACGCCGCCGGTCGCCGCGCCTGGACGAATGCGCTGTGGATCGCGCAGCCTCAGTAGAGCAGCTCGCATCGCGCCGGTTCGACCTCCTGGTCGTCGGCGGGGGGATCGTCGGTGCCGGCATCGCCGAGGCGGCCAGCGCGCACGGCCTCGCTGTCGCGCTCGTCGACAAGGGCGACTTCGCGAGCGCGACGTCGAGCGCCTCGTCGAAGCTGATCCACGGGGGGCTGCGTTACTTGCGCCTCGGCGATGTCGGCCTCGTGCGGGAGGCGCATCACGAACGCCGGCTCCTGATGAACGTCGTCGCGCCGCACCTCGTGCGCCGGCTGCCGTTCCTCTTTCCGCTGTACGAAGACGGGCCGTACCGACCATGGTTCGTGCAGAGCGGGATCCTCCTCTACTCGACCATGGCCCGCGCGCGGCTCAACGGGCTCGTGCCGGTCGAGCGTGCGCACCGCATGGTTCCGCAACTGCGGGGCGAGCGCCTCCGCTCGTGCGCCTATTACGCCGACGCCTGGACGAACGACGGCCGCCTGACGGTCGCAAACGTGCGCGCGGCCGCCGACGCCGGCGCGACGGTGCTCAACTACGCAGAGGTCGTCGCGCTGCGCGGCGGCGAGGGCGCCGAGGTCTCCGTCGACGGCCGCACGATCTCCGTGCGGGCGAAGTCGGTCGTCAACGCGACAGGCCCATGGGTCGACCGGCTGCGACGCCTCGAGGATCCGGCGGCGAAGCCGTCGATGCGGTTGAGCAAGGGCGTGCACGTCCTCGTCGACGGCGGCGAGGACTGGGATTCGGCAATCACGATCTCGCACGACAAGGTGCGTGTCAGCTTCGCGATCCCGTGGGAAGGGATGCTGCTGCTCGGGACGACCGACACGGAGCACGACGGCGAGCCCGAGGACGTCCGCGTCACCGACGAGGACGTGCAACAGGTGCTGGCGGAGGCGTCCGTCGCGGTCGACGGCATCGGTCCACCGCGCGCGACGTTCTGCGGCCTGCGCGTGCTGCCGGGCGGCGACGGGCAAACGGCGAACGCCCGGCGGGAGACCGTGTACTCGACCGGGCCCTCCGGGATGGTGAGCGTCGCGGGTGGCAAGCTGACGACGTACCGGCGCATCGCCCTCGACGCGCTCGACCATCTCGGGGTGCGCGGCCTCTCGAAGAAGCCGCGCCCGCTGCCGGGCGCGACCGGGCTCGACCGGATCGACTGGCCGTTCGAGCTCGACGCGCCCACACGCGCGCATCTGTTGCACCTGTACGGCTCTCTCGCACCGGACGTGCTCGCTCCCGCGACCGACAACCCGTCGCTGCTCGAGCCGCTCGTCGCCGGCCGCCCCGACGTACGCGCGCAGGACGTCTACGCGCGCACGCACGAGTGGGCGGTCAACGACGAGGACGTTCTGCGGCGCCGCACGACGGGCTGGCTCGCCGGCTCCCGCACACCCGCCTGAGCTCGAGTTTCGCAATGCGGAACGAGCGCTTGCCGCCGTCGAACCTCGGTCTACAGTGGCGTCATGCCACCTCGCTACAACCGGGTGACCCAACCGCTCGTTCGTGAGAACGGAGAGCTGCGGCCGGCAAGCTGGGACGAGGCGCTCGATCGCGCCGCGGCCGGCTTTCGCAGGACGTTCGATGCAGGCGCCGAGACGGGCCTCTTCAGCTGCTCCAAGACCACGAACGAGTTGAACTTTGCAGCACAGAAGTTCTCGCGGGTCGCACTGCGTTCCAACAACATCGACAGCTGTAACAGAACCTGACACGCACCCAGCGTCGTCGGTCTGGCGACAGTGTTCGGTGCAGGCGGGGGAACGAGCTCCTACGAGGAGACGCGAAGCGCGGACCTGATCGTCCTCTGGGGATCCAATGCGCGTGAGGCCCACCCGATCTTCTTCCATCACGTGCTGAAGGCCGTACACAACGGCGCGAAGCTGATCGTCGTCGACCCGCGCCGCACCGCGTCGGCACAGTGGGCCGACCTCTGGCTCGGCATCGACGTGGGCACCGACATCCCGCTCGCGAACGCCGTCGGCCGCGAGATCATCGCGGCAGGACTCGTGAACGAGGAGTTCATCTCGCGTGCGACGACCGGCTACGAGGAGTACTGCGCCTCGGTCGAGCCCTGGACGCTCGAGGAGGCAGAGCGCGTCACCGGCGTTCCGGCCGACGCGATCCGCGAGCTCGCACACGCCTACGCGCGCGCGGAACGTGCGCAACTCTGCTGGACGCTCGGCATCACCGAGCACCACAACGCCGTCGACAACGTGTTCGCGCTGATCGACCTCGCGCTGCTTACGGGACACGTCGGACGCTACGGCTCGGGCCTCGCACCGCTGCGCGGCCAGAACAACGTGCAGGGCGGCGGCGACATGGGCGCGCTGCCGAACAAGCTGCCCGGCTTCCAGGACGTCGAGGACGACGCGGCGCGGGCGCGCTTCGAGGAGAAGTGGAATGCGTCGATTCCGCCGAAGAACGGTAAGCACCTCTCGCAGATGTTCCACGCGATGGAGAGCGGCGAGCTCCGCGCGCTCTATGTGATCGGCGAGAACCCCGCGCAGTCCGAAGCCGACCAGAAACACGCCATCGAGCTGCTGGAAGGCCTCGACCATCTCGTCGTGCAGGACATCTTCCTCACGAAGACCGCGCAGCTCGCGGACGTCGTGCTGCCGGCATCGGCGAGCTGGGCCGAGGCCGAGGGCACGGTCACGAGCTCCGAGCGGCGCGTGCAGCGCGTGCGCAAGGCGCTCGATCCGCCCGGCGAGGCACGCGACGACGTGGAGATCGTCTACGAGCTCGCCAAGCGGCTCGGCGCCGATCTCGGCTCGCCGCGCGCGGAGGACGTGTGGAACGAGCTGCGGAGCCTCTCGCCGATGCACGCGGG
This sequence comes from Actinomycetes bacterium, assembly GCA_025964535.1. GTDB lineage: Bacteria > Actinomycetota > Thermoleophilia > Gaiellales > Gaiellaceae > Palsa-739. The sequence continues at coordinate 3,809 of JAOPYX010000035.1, forward strand.
CATGTCGTACGAGCGGCTCGAAGAGCTCGGCGGCATCCAGTGGCCGTGCTGGGACGAGACGCATCCGGGCGATCAATTTCTCCACGCGCGCTTGTGGGACGACGAGGTCGCGGTGCGCGCGCCGTTCAAGGCGGTGCTGCACGATCCACCGGTCGACAAGCTCGACGACGACTTTCCGATCCGGCTCACGACAGGACGGCGGCTCGAGTCGTTCAACACCGGCGTGCAGACCGGCGGTTTCAGCTCTCCGTTGCACCGCGACCGAAGCACCGCGATCCGGCTCGCGCCAGAAGACGGAGCGCGCTACGGCATCGCCGACGGCGGGCTCGTGCGCGTCGTCTCGCGCCGCGGCTCGGTCGAAGCGCCGGCCGCCTACGACGACACGCTGCGGCCCGGTCTCGCGTTCATGAACCTGCACTTCCCCGACGAGGTGGCAACGAACGTGCTCACGATCGACGCGCAAGATCCGCAGTCGGGCACCGCGGAGTTCAAGGCGACCGCCATCCGCGTCGAGGCCGTGTAGTGCCCGACCTGCGTCTGCTCTCAGCCGAGCCGACGGACGCCGAGCGCACGGCGATCGACGCGGTGGTCGGCACGGCCGCGCTCGACGACGGGCGCGTGGCACGTAGCGACCGCACGAGACGGCACCTGCTCCTCCCTTCGCTCCGCGCCGCGCAACGCCGCGTGGGCTGGGTCACCGAGGGTGCGCTCGGCTACGCCTGCCGGCGGCTCGAGGTTCCGCCCGCCGAGGCGTACGGCGTCGCGACCTTCTACGCGCTGATCGCGCTCGAAGAGCGGCCGGCGGATGTGCTGCACGTCTGCACCGATCTCTCGTGCCGCCTCGCCGGGTTCGACCTGCCGGAAGGCGCGCACGCGAGCCCGTGCCTCGGCCTTTGCGAGCGAGCACCCGCAGCGCTGCGGACCATCGCCGGCGACGAGCCGCTCGAGATCCAGATTCCGGCGACGGGCCCACCGTTGCCGCAGCAGGGGCAGCCCGGTCTGCGCCTCTTGCGCCGGATTGCGGACGGCATCGATCCGGAATCGCTCGATGCGTATCGCGCCGCCGGCGGCTACTCGGCGCTGCAGCGTGCGCTCGAGCTCGGGCCGGCGGAGGTGCTCCGCGAGGTGGCGGAGTCGCGCCTGCTCGGCCGCGGCGGCGCCGCATTCCCGACCGGCGTGAAGTGGGAGGCGGTCGCGCGCCAGCCCGTTCGGCCGCACTACCTCGTGTGCAACGCCGACGAGTCGGAGCCGGGCACGTTCAAGGACCGCGTGTTGATGGAGCAGGATCCGTTCGCGCTCGTCGAGGCGATGACGATCGGTGCGTATGCGACCGGCTGCGAGCGCGGATTCCTCTACGTCCGGGCCGAGTATCCGCTCGCGCACGCGCGGCTCGAGAACGCGTTCGCGCAGGCGCGCGCGGACGGGCTGCTCGGCGACGACGTGATGGGCTCGGGCTTTGCGTTCGACATCGAGTTGCGCATCGGCGCGGGCGCGTACGTCTGCGGCGAGGAGACGGCGCTCTTCCAGTCGATCGAAGGCTTCCGCGGCGAGCCGCGGAACAAGCCGCCGTTCCCGGTCGAGGTCGGGCTCTTCGGCAAGCCGACGGTCGTGAACAACGTCGAGACGCTGTTCAACGTCCTCGACGTCGTATCGGACACCGGCGCGGCGTACGCGCAGACCGGCACCGAGGGCTCGACCGGCACGCGGCTCTTCTGCCTCTCGGGGCACGTCGGACGCCCCGGCCTCTACGAGGTGCCGTTCGGAACGACGTTGCAGGAGCTGCTCGACCTCGCCGAGGCGCGGCCGCCGAAGGCCGTGCTGCTCGGCGGCGCCGCCGGCTCGTTCCTGCGGCCGGACCAGCTCGATCTGCGGCTCACGTTCGAGGATGCGCGCGCGGCGGGCGCGACGCTCGGCTCGGGCGTGGTGATCGTCTACGACGAGAGCGCCGATCTCGTCGACGCCGTGCTGCGGATCGCCGAGTTCTTCCGCGACGAATCGTGCGGCCAGTGCGTTCCCTGTCGCGTCGGCACGGTGCGGCAGGAAGAGGCCCTGCACCGCCTCGCCTCGAACAAGACGAACGGCAACGAGCTCGTCGTCCTCGCCGAGCTCGCGCAGGTGATGCGCGACGCGTCGATCTGCGGTCTCGGTCAGACCGCTGCGAGTGCCGTCCAGTCGGCGATGATGAATCTCGGAGTGCTCGCCCCATGACGGTCATCAGCCTGGACGCCGTCAAACGCATCGTCGAGCTCACCGTCGACGGCCAGGAGGTGCGCGTCACCGAGGGGTCGACGATCCTCGATGCCTGCCGCCGGCTCGGCGTCGAGACCCCGACGCTCTGCTACGGCGACACGCTCACGCCGGTGAACGTGTGTCGCGTCTGCGTCGTCGAGGTCGAGGGAGCGCGCACGCTCGTGCCCGCCTGCTCGCGCAAGGTCGAGCCCGGGATGGTCGTGCACACCGACTCGCCGCGCGTCCAGACGAGCCGGCGGCTCGTGCTCGAGTTGCTCGGGTCGTCGGTCGATCTCTCCACCGCTCCCGACGCGCTGCGGTACATCGAGGAGTACGAAGCCCAGCCGGACCGCTTCGGCGCCGATTCGCTGACGGTCGCGCAGGCCGTGAAGGTCGACAACGAGCTCTACGTGCGCGACTACTCGAAGTGCATCCTCTGTTACAAGTGCGTCGAGGCCTGCGGCGACGATCACCAGAACACGTTCGCGATCGCAGTGGCCGGGCGCGGCTTCGGTGCGCACATCTCGACCGAGCTCGACGTCACGCTGCCCGAGTCGGCGTGCGTCTACTGCGGCAACTGCATCGCCGTCTGCCCCACCGGCGCGCTGATGCCCGTGAGCGAGTTCGAGCGGCGCCGCGACGGCACGTGGGACGAGGCGCAGCAGACGGAGGTCGACACGATCTGCCCGTACTGCGGCGTCGGCTGCAATCTGACGCTGCACGTCCAGGGCGACGAGATCGTCAAGGTCAGCTCGCCCGACGATCACGACGTCACGCGCGGCAACCTCTGCGTCAAGGGACGCTTCGGCTACCAGCACGTCCAGAACAGGGCCTGAGCTGATGGCCCGCTTCCAGATCCTCTACTGGCAGGATGTGCCGTCGCTTGTGAAGGCGTTCGCGGACGACGGCACACCCGTGTCGCGGCAGCTCGGCACATGGTTTCAGCAGGAGATCGACCGCCGCGCGATGGTCCAGGGCCTCGTCGAGAGCGGCGCCTACCTCGAGGCGTGGAGCTGGGGCGACGCGGAGGAACGGCCCGGAACGGTCGACGAGACGCTCGATGCGGTGGAGCAGGAGCTCGAGGCACAACACCGGCCTGCCTAGAGACGAAGCCGCTTTCCCGCCCGGACGCTACAATTGGCCCCGATCCGGGGCGCATTCGTCTAGTGGCCTAGGACACCGCCCTCTCACGGCGGCGGCACGGGTTCGAATCCCGTATGCGCTAC
>JAOPYX010000298.1 GCA_025964535.1 Actinomycetes bacterium
CGCGCGCTCCGAGGTCACGCGTCGGCGGGCTCGACGCGGACGTCGACGACGACCTCGTCGAGTTGAGGCTCGCTCTGCTGCCGGCGGAGCGCGAGCGGCTCGCCGTCCTGGCACTCGACGCAGCCGCGGCACTCGAGGAGGCGCTCCGCGTGTGGACGCCGGGCGAGCGCGACCTCGACGTGCAGGCGCGTATTTCCGAGCACCTCGAACGTGTGGGTGCGTTCGGTGCGTGCCTCATCGTCGGCGGCGACGATCGGGTCGAGCGTTTCCGGCATCCGCTCGCTGCGGGCGTGACGATGACGCGGGTCGTGATGGCTGTCGTCGTCGCCGAGCGCGACGGCCTCCACGCGGCTGCGACGCGCTTCGCGTGCGCCGACGGGCTGTCGGCGAGCATGCGCACGGCGCGCGAGGCAGCGCTCGCCGTCGAGGCGGCCACCCTCGACGCATGCGTCGTCGGCGCGACCTACGGCGACGTGGTGCAGGCGCTCGCGCGCGGGTACGCCGAGGCAGGGCATGCCGGTGCGTGGACCGAGCACTATCAGGGCGGCCCCGTCGGCTACCGGCAACGGGAGTTCGAGCTCGTGCCGACGCAGACGGACAGTCGCTGGTTCGGCGTCCCGCTCGAGGACGGACACGCCGTTGCGTGGAACCCGAGCGTCGCCGGCGGCGGCAAGGCGGAGGACACGTATCTCGTCGAGCCCGGCGGCCTGCGCCGGCTCACCGACACCGGCGCGTGGCCGCTTCGCGACGGCCGCCCCGCCGTACTCGACGTCGCGACAGGGGAGGCTGCATGAAGGCCGACGACGCGATCGAGCGGCTCGGCGCCAAGACGGAGCCGGTGTCGCGGTTTCCGGACGGCGCGCACTTCCGGATCGAGATTCCGAGTGTCGAGGGACCGCGTGTGCTCGAAGAGGTCGTGAATGCCGCCGACGCCGAGGGCATCGTCGTCAACCGTGTGTCGCAAGGCAGCGGCGCGATGCTGCTGCGCGAGTCGGAGTTGAATGAGCTCTCCGCGATCGGCGCCGAGCGCGGGATCGAGGTCTCGCTCTTCGTCGGCCCGCGTGAGGGCTTCGACGTCGGCGTGCACGCGCGAACCGCGGACGGCGCAGCGCACTTCGGCCAGCTCCGCGGCTTGCGAGGGCTGCGCTACGGCGCGGAGGACGTCGCACGCGCCGTCGAGTGCGGGATCCGCAGCTTCCTCGTCGCCGACATCGGGCTCCTCACGCTGCTGAGGGAGATGCAGAGCGGCGGCGAGCTGCCCGCGGACATCGTCTGGAAGATCTCCGTGATGATGGCGCCCTCGAATCCGCTGTCGCTGCGCCTACTCGAAGAGCTCGGCGCGACGACGGCCAACATCCCGTCGGACGTCACGCTCGAGCAGCTCGCCGACTTCCGCGCAGCGAGCTCGTTGCCGCTCGATCTCTACGTCGAGTCACCGGATTCCCTCGGCGGCGTCGTGCGCGGCAACGAGGTCGGCGATCTCATCGTGGCCGGCGCGCCGCTCTACGCGAAGTTCGGATTGCGCAACTCGCGTGCGCTGTATCCGGCGGGAGCCCATCTCGTCGGAGACGCGTGCGCGATCGCGCGCGAGAAGGTGCATCGGGCCGCGGCGGCACTCGAATGGCTGGCCCGACTCAGCCCGGAGCTCGTCCAATCGGAACCGGGCGCACCAGGGCTCGGAGTGCCGCGTCCTGCGGCGGAAGGAGTGACCGGATGAAGACCGGGACAACGAGGCTCAAAGGAGGAACGGTGCGAAGGCTCATCATCGGGATCGCAGCGCTCGGCGCGGTGGTGGCGCTCGGCGGCGCGGCATTCGCGGGAACAAGCGCACGGAGCGCCGGCGTCACGCTGACGCTCTGGCACAACTACGGCACGGAGGGCAACGCGATTGCGACGAAGAATCTCGTGAACGCGTTCCAGAAGCTGAATCCCACCATCACGATCAAGATGGTCAGTCAGCCCGCGGACAACTACTTCGCGCTCCTGCAGGCGTCGTCCATCTCGCACACGGGGCCTGATCTGGCCGTCCAGTGGACCGGCCTGTTCGACCTCAAGTACCAGAAGTTCCTGCTGAACCTGAAGCCGTATCTCTCGGCGGCCGAGGTCGCGAAGATCAACGGCGCGTCCTACATGTCGGTCGACTTCGACACGTCGAAGGGCCTGCTCGTGATGCCGCTGGAGAACCAGTTCTACATCGGCTACTACAACAAGGCGCTCTTCAAGAAGGCCGGCATTGCGAAGGCACCGGCGTCGTGGTCGGAGCTCACGTCCGCCTGCACGAAGCTGAAGGCGAAGGGCATCACCCCGATGATCTACGGGGCCGACACCCAGGCGCTCGGCGCGCAGTTCTATCCCTTCTACGACTTCAGCTACCAGATGATCGGGCTTCTCCCGCCGAATCAGTGGCGCGACCTGTACACGGGGAAGATGCCGTGGACGTCGCCGAAGATCGTGGCGCAGATGAACAAGTGGGTATCGCTGCCGAAGAGTGGGTGCACGAACAAGGACGTCCTGACGAAGACCAACATCCTGGGCGCGTTCGTCAAGGGCCAGGCCGCGATGATCATCGACGGCAACTGGGACACCGCGACCCTCCAGCAGGGGCTGGGCAAGGACCTCGCGCCGTTCGTGCCGCCCTACGCGGACGGCAAGCAGCACGGCGTCGTCCAGTACCCGGGTGACGGCTTCTCCGTGATGAAGTACTCGAAGCATCCGAAGGAAGCCGTTCAGTTCCTGAAGTTCATGATGACGCCGCAGGCGGCGAAGATCATCTCCGCAGCCGGGCTCATCCCCGACATCAAGGGGTTCAGGACGAACAATCCCGTGTCGAACCAGATGCTGGACTTCGCGGCGAAGCAGGGCTACAACGCGTACCCGATGCTGGACAACGTGATCCAGCCGGAGGTCGTGACCACGGCCCAGAAGCAGCTCGTCGCAGCGTTCGGCGGCAACATCTCGGTCATGGAGGCGCTCAAGAGCATGAAGTCGACGCTCGACGGGCTGCCGGCCGACCGGAAGGGACCGTCGTATAAGTAAGGCCGAGGCTCTGCCCCGCGCCGGTCGCAGCCGCTTGGCTGCGCGCCGGCGCCGGGCGGGGATCCTGTTCTCTCTTCCCGTCGTCGCGCTGGTCGGCTCGATGCTCCTGCTGCCGATCGGGCAGACGGTCTACTACAGCTTCACGAACTGGGACGGCTTCTCGTCCAAGTGGATCGGGACGACGAACTACAGCCACCTGTTCCACAACTCCGAGTTCATTCGCGTGCTCGAGAACAACGCGATGATGATCCTCGCGATCCCGGTGGCGATCCTGTTCCCGCTCGCGGTCGCGTTCCTGATCAACAGTCACGTGCGCGGCTGGCGGTTCTTCCGCTCGGTGTTCTTCCTGCCGACGGCGGTCTCGTGGGTCGTGATCGGCTACATCTCGGTCCGTTTCTTCGCCGACCAGGGGATCCTCCAGAGCCTGCTGGACAACACCGGGCTCGGCTTCCTGCATCCGAACATGCTCTCGCACGAGCGCTCGGCGCTGATCGCGGTGATGATCACGTTCGTCTGGTCGATGTTCGGGACGAACCTGATCATCTTCCTCGCCGGCATGGCGACGATCGACCAGGAGATCTACGACGCCGCCCGCGTCGACGGGGCCGGATCGCTGACCGTGATGTTCAAGATCACGTTCCCGCTGCTCAAGCGGTTCGTGCAGTTCACGTTCATCGTCAGCCTGATCACCGCGTTCAGCGCACTCTTCAGCCTGATCTACGTGATGACCGGCGGCGGTCCCGGCTACGGAACGACGACGCTCGAGTTCTTCGCGTACCAGCAGGCGTTCTCTGCCGGCGACTTCAGCGTCGGTGCAACCGCCGGCGTCGTGCTCTTCGCGGCGGTCTTCGCCGTCAGCATGGTGCAGCTGCGGCTGCTGCGGAGCGAGGACTGACATGAGCGCAGTCGGTGCGCGCGAGCTACCCGGAGTCCGCATGTGGAAGCGCCGCCTCGTGCAGCTGCTGACCTACGTGGGACTCGCCGTGATCGCCATCGTGATGCTCTATCCATTCTGGTCGATGGGCATCGCATCGTTCCGGTCGCTCGAGCAGTACCAGGCGGGACATGGGTTCTCGCTCGCGAGCTGGAAGCAGCTGTTCCACACGCTTCCGGTAGGGCACCAGCTCCTGAGCTCGGCCATCGTGACCGTCGGCGCCATTGCAGTGATCCTCGTGGTCAGCACGACCGCCGGCTATGCACTCGGGGTGTTGCGTTACCGCTTCTCGACGGCGGTCTTCCTGCTGATCGTCTCCGCGATGATGGTTCCGATGCAGTCGATGATCCTGCCGGTGTACGTGAACCTCTCCCGCATCGGCTTCATCAATCACTACTACGGCGCGATTCTCGTGTACGCCGCGCTCGGTGCTCCGTTCTCGACGTTCCTGATGACGACGTACTTCCGTCGTATGCCAGAGGACGTCGTGGAGGCATCGCTGATCGACGGTCTCGGCTACGGCAAGATCTTCCTGCGGATGATGTTGCCGCTCGCGCTGCCCGCGATCTTCACGGTGACGGTGCTGCAGTTCATCCAGATCTGGGACGACCTGCTCGTGGGGCTCCTCTTCCTCCAGACGCCGGAGCTGCGGCCCATCACGGTCGGCCTCGCGACGATCCCCTCACAGCATCTCCTGGATGTTCCGGTGCTGATGGCCGGTTCGCTGATGAGCGCACTCCCCGCGATCGTCGTCTACCTCGTGTTCCAGCGCTACCTGATCACCGGGCTGACGATGGGGATGAGCAAGTAGCTCAGCCTGCGTAGGCGTTCGCGGGAAGGCCACGGACGCCGGGGCGCACGCGGAAGATGCCCCCCGCATGCGGCTGCTCGGCATCGGCCGCGTCCGGCGCTGCGGACGTGATGTAGAGCTCGTCGAGCGCGGGGCCGCCGAACGCAGGCTTCGTGACGCGCGCAGCCGGTACGTTCACGACGCGTTGCAGCGCTCCGTCCGGCGAGTAGCGGCGCACCGCCCAACCCTCCCACAGTGCGACCCAGATGCAGCCTTCCTCGTCGACGACGAGCCCGTCCGGGGAGCCGGCGCCGTCCTCGATCGTCGCGACGCGGCGGCGGTTGGAGATTGCACCAGACTCCGCGTCGTAGTCGAATGCATCGATGCCCTGTGTCGCCGTATCTGCGTAGTACATGACGGTGTCGTCGGGACTCCAGGCGATGCCGTTGGAGACCGTGACGTCCTGCAGCATCGTCTCGACATTTCCATCCGGCGCGAGACGGTAGAGAGCTCCGGCCCCAGGGACCTCGTGGAGGTGCATGGTGCCCGCCCAGAAGCGTCCGCGCGAATCGCACGCGCCGTCGTTCATGCGCAGCTCCGGCCGGTCGTCGTCGACCCGTGCGACGATGCGCATGGGGCTCCCATCTGCGTCGATGACGGCAAAGCCGTCGCGGATGGCCAGTGCGTAGCCGCCGGCTGCACGCGGGACGACGGCGCCCACGGGCTGGCCGACGTCGAGCGTGACGTCGGTGCCGGTGGCAGGGTCGAAGCGGTGTACGAGCCCGGCCATGATGTCGACCCAGAGGAGCGCGCTGCTCCGCGCGTCCCACAGCGGGCCTTCACCCAAGCCGGCGCGAGCGTCGAGGACGAGCTCGGCTCGCGCGGACTCTGCCCCCATGCCGGCGCATCCTACGGCGCGACGTGCAGACTGTGCACCTGTGAGGTCGAAGCTCGCGCTCCGGCTCGTGGTCGTGTCGGCGTCGGTGGTCGTGCTGACTGCGTTCGCGGGCACCTCGACGACGGCTGCGTCCGAGTTGCCGCTCATGACGCGCGTGCTGCGCCTGGTCGACGGGTCGCGCTCGATTCGGCTGCCGAACGGCCGCAAGATCGCGCGTCCGGTCACGATCTACGTGCGGTATCCGGCGTCCGGGAGCGGCCCATGGCCGCTCATCGTGTTCGGGCACGGCTATGCAGCGACGCCGGGCATCTACGCGCACCTGTTGCGCACCTGGGCGCTTGCCGGGTACGTCGTCGCGGCTCCGTTGTTTCCGCTCGGCAATGCCCACGCTCCGGGCGGTCCCGACGAATCCGACATCGTCAACCAGCCGCGCGACATGAGCTTCGCGATCTCACAGCTCCTGGCGGCGAGTCGTGCGCGCACGAACGCGCTGCACGGGCTCGTCGATTCGTCACGCGTCGCAGTCGCCGGGCAGTCGGACGGCGGCGAGACGGCATTCGCCGCCGCCTACGACGCGCCGTACCGAGACCCGCGCATCGACGCCGCGGTCATTCTCTCGGGCGCGCAGCTTCCGGGCGTCGGGTTCAAGTTTCCCCACCACGGTGCGCCACTGCTCGCGGTGCAAGGAACGGCAGACACGACGAATCCGCCGTCGTACACGTACGCGTTCTACAACGCGGCGCCCCGACCGAAGTTCTTGCTCGCGTTGCGCGGTGCAGGTCATCTGCCGCCGTACACCACGGGTCAGCCGCAGCTCGGCGTCGTCGAACGCGTGACGACGGCGTTCCTCGACCGCTATCTGAAGCACGGCTCGCTCGATCAGATCGAGGCGGCGGCAGACGCTCCCGGGGTGGCGACGCTCACCAAGGCTCCGTGAACGTCGGCCAGCCACGCGTCGAGCAACTCCAGCTCCCGTTCGTCGAGCCAGCCGCCTTCGACGAGTAACTGGTACGCCAGGCGCATGTTGTCGCTCAGGTGTTCCGTTCCGGAAGGCAGATCGAGGCCGTCCAGTGCCGCGCAGATCGCACGATTGTCGAGATAGCCGACGACCTCGTCCCCGAAGTCGCGCATCAGCTCGTGCGCGTTCCGGTCCTGGCTCACGGTCGGCTCGTGGAAGAGCACCCCCCAGCCGTTGGCCCACGCGATCCTCTGCGCGACGAAGCTCCGCCAGATGTCGGTCATGCGGAACGAGCAGTACGCAGGCAGGTACATCAGCGGGAACGCCTCCGGCCACCAGGCGGTGTTCTGGCTGTTGAACGGACACCACGCGCCGTTGGTCAACGCGACGCTCGGGCCGGCGTCGAACCGGAACGGAAGCTCGAGCAGCAAGCGATAGACCGCATCGACGTCGGGATCGTCGTCGACGAGGCCCTGCTGGATGGGACACGCGATCTCCTCGAACGACAGCGACTCGTATGCGGGCACGGGCGAGCGCGCTTCGTCGAGTGGCAGTCCTCTCGGCCAGATGTTCGCGCTCGAGAAGTAGCGGTAGACGTTCACCCAGCGGCGAACCGCGATCGTCTTGACGGTCTGCGATCGCTCGCGTGACTGCCAGAAGGGATCGTAGGCAACGGTGTCGTCGTCGGTCTCGAGGATGATCGGCGCGCCGCGCTGCATCGCGAGGAGGTAGCCGATGTTCTTGCGCGCGTAGTGCCGAGTCGGGCAGACGCGCGCGAAGTCGAGCTCCAGCTCACGCTGTTGCGCAATCCCGTAGAAGTCGCATCCCTCGAGCTCGAAGCTCGCGGGGCTCGCCTCGTCGCCGATCAGGATGAAATCGAAGTCGCGACCGCGCGCTGCCGCTGCGAGCGTCTGGAGTGCCGGTGTGGGCTCGGCGATCGATGTGATCACCAAGCACGCTCTGGCCGGCACCTAGAGGTCTCCGGCGAGGCGTCGGCGGAAGAGCCGATAGAGCGTGACGAGTGACTCGGCAATCGCTCTGCGGCCTACGGCATGGCTGCCCGCGTTGTACTGGATGGGAATCTCGGCGATGCGGAGATCCCTGCAATGCGTCTTGATCTCCGTCTGGAAGAAGGGGCCCTTCGAGGAGATCCCCTTCGCGAGCACGGTCTCGAGCGTCGCTCGGGTGAACAGCTGGAAGCCACTCGTCATGTCGGTGAGCCTCGTGCCGAGCAGGAGATTCGTGAGTGCCGTGCCGCCTCGACTGATGACGCGTCTCCGGCGCGTCCCGAGGTTCCGCCCGCCTGCACGGAACCTGCTGCCGAAGACGCAGTCTCGGCCGTCGGCCATGGCGTCGAAGAACACGTGTATGTCGGAGGGATCGTGACTGAAGCCCGCGTCGATCTCGAGGATCCAGTCGCAGTCCGCAGCGAGCGCTTCGCGATAGCCGCGGACATAGGCGTCTGCGACGCCTTGCGTCTCCGGCGCCCAGACGACACGCAGGTCCGGTCGATGAGCTTCGTGCGCCTCGAGCAGCTGGCGCGTGTCGTCCCGCGAGACGTTGTCGAGGACGACGAAGAGCGTCACGGATTCGAACCCGTGCAGCGCGCACTCGTCCAGCACGGCGTCGACGAACCTCACCGCCGTCGCGGCCTCGTTCGCCATCGGGCAGACGACGCCGAGCCGAAGGTCGGCGAAGCGCGACGCGGTCGGCGTGTGCGTGACCGACTGGTGCGACACGTCCACAGTGCAGTAGTACCTCCGGGTACCTGAGTAAGACATTGACGCGCGATACGCTTTCCCGATCGCCGAATGGACCCGATCGCGCGTCGGCTGTGGCTTTCTGGCCGCTGTCGTAGCGGCCTTGGGCTTCGCGTCCGCAGGCCGCGCAGGCCCGCCGGTCACCCGGGTTGGAACAGGTGCGCGTGAGGTCTGGGTGTTGCGTCCGCACGGCCCGGCCAAGAGCGTCGTCGTCTTCGCGCATGGCTGGAGCACGCCCTTTCCGTCCGGGTTCGGCCCCTGGGTCGCGCATCTCCGGGCCGGCGGCTCGATCGTGATCTATCCGCGGTACCGCGTCAGTGCCCTCGACTCGACGAGTGCGGCCCTGGCGGAGTTTCGAGCCGGGGTCGAGAGCGCCTTCAGGCTCCTTGGTCACCTCCACGTACCCGTGGTCGCCGTCGGGAAGTCGTTCGGCGGCAGCGCAGTCTTCTATTACGCGGCAGCTGCGCGCAGCTGGGGTGTGCCGGCTCCGACCGCGATCCTCAGCATCTTTCCGGCGGGCCCGATCGGTGCCCTTCCCACAGGACGGCTCGGCGCCAACACGTTCGTCGAGCTATTCGTCGGTGATGCCGATACGACCGCCGGGAGCGGCGGCGCCGACACGTTCTGGAGATGGCTCAGCGGACACCGGACCGACCGCAAGCGTTACGCGATCATCCACTCCCGTCCTGGATTCGTCGCGAATCACGACTCGGCCCAGCGAAGCGACGCGATCGCGCAGACGGTCTTCTGGAAACCGCTCGACCTCCTGCTCGCCCGCGCGAGATGACGGCTCAGCCGAAGGGGACGCTCCGCAAGGCGGCTGCGCCGGTGCGCCGGTAGATCGCGAAGAAGTCGCGGTCGTCCGGCACGAGGTACCGGCCGGCCGATTGCTGCGTGTTCGGGACGACCTTCGTCGCGTTGCCCACCCCGCCGTGTCCGTACGTCACGAGGCTCGGCCACTCGGCGTTGATGTCCAACTCGATCGCACGCACAGCCCCGGCATGGATGAGGATGTCGGCGATCGTCGCCGCGGTTTGATCGCCCGCCGCCGCATAGATCAGGTTCCCATGCCGGTCGATGCCGACTCCGGATCGCCAGACGCGTACCGCATTCCCGAGCGTCGCGCCCCAGCGCGAGCCGTCGGCGAGCAGCGGATTCGGTTTCCCGTGAGAGACGATCAGCGGCAGGTTCTGCCGAGCGAGGACGACGTTGTGTGAAGGGGCGGCACCCCCTGTCCAGGAAACGACGTCGACTCGCCCGTCCCTGTACGCAACGAGCGTGCCCTGACCTTGTTGCAGAGGCGCAACGCTGTGGCCGTTGAGGAAGAAACCGCCGTGGCTGTCGCGATACATGAAGCCGCTGTTGAAGGTCGAGAGAAGTCGCCACCGCTGGCTGAACGGCACCTGCATCGGTCCTCTGGGGCTTGCGTTGGGCGGCTCATACCTGCCCGGGTAGAGCGCAACCTGCGTACGCGTGTGATCGAACCACGCGACATAGGCAACGATGCGGGGATACGCGGGCTCCGAGCGGAACGTCGTCACGAGAACCGGTGACGCGCCGTTCACGACCCGCCCGGTCGACCTCCAGACGCCCTCACCGGGAAGTCGTGGGTGCAGTAGAGGCGTGATCGCCTTCGGCCGAAAGACCACACTGTGGTGCCGGGCTCCCGCGCTTGCAGGTGCAGAGCCGACCGTCGGAAGCGTGCCGAGGGCGGGGCCGCCCTTTGCCGGCGCGTTCCAGTTGTAGTAGATGCGCTCTGCATTGTTGACGAGCCACGCGCCGTGGTTCGTCCTGACCCACTCGACGCTGCGAATCCCGAGCGGGAGGCTCGACGGGCGCGTGACCGTGCGAATGTAGGAGTAGAGGACCGGCGCGAGCAGCACGAGCAGGACGGCGAGCACGCGACGCCTGCGCATCGTGCGCTTGCGGCGCCGGCGCATCGCCAACCGGCGCTCCTGTGGCGTGCCGGCCGACTCAGTCATCGTGCTGCGAGGGTAGCTCTCTGCGTGACGCCCGAAGAACACGCGTACGTGCCCGCGCAGGTCATCTGCAGGCCGCCGCCGGTATTCCCCCGAGCGTGGCAGCTGCCATCTGCGTCCACTGCGAGGGAGTCGTCTCCAGGAACGCGTAGAGGCTCAAGCCGCCGACACCGCAGTCCTGTGCTGCAGTGATGAAGCCCGCGAGCGCCGGAGCTCCGATCCGGTTCGCGATGCCGCCGATCATGTGGATCGGCACATCGGGGAGACCGGTCCCGCGCCGAACAGCCGTCACCACGTCGCGGGCGTAGGTGTAGGCGCCTGCTCGTGTCGCCACGTAGTAACTGAAGTACGCCATCGGCAGGAAGGCGTCGAACTCCGTCGCGAGGCTGCGGAACGGGAACCCCGGCCAGTAGCTCGGATGCCTGCGCATGCCTACGGGCGAGGGCACGATCGCGCCGAGTGGATACGCCGGCGGCGCGGCGGCTCGCAGTGTTCGTGCGAGCTGCAGCAGTCGTGCGTTACGCAGCGCCACGTTGCGGACGACGCTCGCCTCGATGTCGAGTGCGAAGGAGTCGAAGCCCTGCCCTGCGGAGGAACGAAAGCGGATTGCCGCCAGTGCGCGTCGGGTGTCGAGGAGCGGCTGCGCGAACGACGGGAGGTACCATGCGACCACGCTCATTCCGGCTGCGTGCGCGGCGTCGATGAAGCGGCCGGCGACCGCCGGGTGGACAACGTCGGCGCGCTGGCTGTAATTCGACGTCTCCAGGTAGAGCGTCGTCACGCCGTGTGCCTGTAGAGCAGTGACGACACGCTCGGGATTCGCCCGCGCGCGCGTGGCGAAGATGTCGACCCACGATCCGGCACCGCCGTAGATCGATGACGTCGCCGGGGCCGAAGGCGCCGCCGACGCGGCCGCCTGCGACAGGCAGGTGACGGCGAGGACCGCCACGGCGCATGACATCGACCGCACGCACCCATTTCAGCAGCCGGGGCTGAACAGCGGCTGATCGCGGCTGCGGAGGGCTATCGTGCGGGGCATGAGCGAGGCGATCCTCGTCGTCGACGACGATGCGCCGATCCGCCGCATGCTCGAGCGCACGCTTGCCGCCGAGGGGTACCGGGTGACGTCGGCGGTGGACGGCGGAGCCGCGCTCGCAGCAATCGAGCGGTCTGTTCCGGATTTGCTCGTTCTCGACGTTGCCATGCCCGGCGTCGACGGACTTGCCGTGTGCCGGCGCGCGCGTGCGCGTGGGCTCGCGACGCCGATTCTCTTGCTGACGGCTCGGGACGCCGTCTCCGATCGCGTCGACGGGCTCGATGCGGGAGCCGACGACTATCTCGTGAAGCCGTTCGCAACCGAAGAGCTGCTCGCGAGAGTCCGCGCACTGCTGCGTCGCGGGCGCGAGCCCGCGGAGGTCCTGGCGTGTGGCGACCTCGTCTTCGAGGTGGCTACTCGCACGGTGCATCGCCACGGACGGGAGATCGCGCTCAGCGAGCGCGAGGCCGACCTGCTCGAGCTGCTCCTCCGCAACCAGCGGCAGGTCGTGACACGCGAGACGGCGCTCAGGCAGGTGTGGGGCGGTGCGCACGCGGCGAGCTCGAACAGCGTCGACCGTTACGTCTCGTATCTCCGCCGGAAGCTCGGCGAGCCGTCGTTGATCGAGACCGTGCGCGGCGCGGGCTTCGTCTTGGGACGCTGATCGTGCGCTCGCTGCTCGGGCGCTCCGTTCTCGCGGCGATCGGCGGGATCGTGCTGGCGATCGTCGTCGTCGGCGCGGGCGTCGACGTCCTCGCGTCCCGCGATCTTCATCGCTCACTCGACCGCTCGCTGCGTCAGCGCGCGGTCGAGATCTCTCAGTTGAGCGCGTCGGCCCCGGCGCTGCTGACGAGACCGGGTGCGCTGGACACCACGCTCGGCGGAACGCAGCTGCGCGTGGAGGTACTCGACCGCCACAACCGCATCGTCGCGCGGTCGCTTGCACTCGGTGGACGCGTGCTCCCCGCTCGGCAGTTGGCAGCGCAGGTGATCGCTCGTGGGAGGGGGACGTACGGGACAGCGTCGGCCGGCGGTGAGCGTCTGCGGCTCTACGCGGCTCCGCTTGCCGATTTCGGCGGTCCGGCGGCCGGCGGTGCGGTGGTCGTCGCCGCTTCCGAACGAGACCTGAGCCGCACGGTGGGGAACCTGCACCTGTTTCTCGTCCTCGCCGGGCTCGTTGCGGCGGCGTTGGCGGCGCTCGGTGTCTTCTTGCTGCTTCGTCGTGCGCTCCGTCCGGTCACGCGTCTCGCCGACGCGGCCGCCGACGTGGAACGGACGGGTGACCCGCGCCGGCGATTGCCCCTTCCCGAGACCAACGACGAGGTCGGCCGACTCGCCGACACGCTGAACGCGATGCTCGCGAGCCTCGAGCGGTCGCGCGACCTCGAGCGCCGGTTCCTCGCGGATGCCTCGCACGAGTTGCGAACGCCGTTGACCGCGCTGCGTGGCAACGTGGCGTATCTGGCGCGGCACGGCGCGAACGCGGAAGTGCTCGCCGACCTCGAGCGAGACGCGGAGCGACTTGCGGGGCTTGCCGATTCTCTGTTGACGCTCTCGCGCGAAGAGGCGGCAGCCGCGCCGCGCGACCTCGTGCGCCTCGACCTCATCGCGGCGGAGGCGGCTGGTGGCGACGGCCGAATCGACGTCGTCGCACGGGAGCCGGTCACGGTGCACGGCGACGCGGCCTCGCTCGAGCGCGCGCTCGACAACCTCCTGCAGAACGCACGCACTCACGGCCCTGCCGGCGGGCGAATCGTCGTCGCCCTCGAGGAGGCCGACGGTGTCGCCCGTCTCAGCGTCACCGACGAGGGGCCGGGCCTCCGGGCAGAGGAGGCGAAGTTGGCGTTTCAGCGTTTCTGGCGTCGCGGCTCGGAGGGCCCGGGCTCTGGGCTCGGGCTGGCGATCGTCCGCGCGACCGCCGAACGGCACGCCGGCCGTGCCTATGCGGAGGGCGCGAGGTTCACGATCGAGCTGCCTGCTCTCAGGAAGCTTTCAGGCTCGATCGGTACAACGAGAGCGGAAGAACCAGAGAAAGGATTGCCGTGAAGCTGTTTCGAGCCCTCTCGACCACCCGTCTCGTTGCCCTGATCGCCGTCCTCGCCGTCGTTGCGGCGGGGAGCGCCGCGCTGGCGGTCGCTGCATCCGGAGGCGGCGGTCCGACTCCTCCCGCCAAGCCGCTTGCTGATGCGATCCACGATTCGCTCGCGGGTACTGCGCCTGCGGGCATCACCGCCGACATCACCTTCACGAACAAGCTCTTTCCCTCCGGAGCGCTGAGCGGCGCCGCCGGCTCGGCGCTGCTCTCGGGCGCGACCGGCCGGCTCTGGGCAACCAACGACGGCCGCGGCCGGCTCGAGCTGCAGTCGACCGCGGGTGACGTTCAGATCGTCTGGAACGCGGACAAGGTCACCGCGTACGACGCGACGTCCAACACCGTGTACTCGTTCACCCTCCCGAAGCAGACGGCATCTGCCGGCGACGCCAAGGACACCGGCATGCCGCCGGCGCTCTCCGAGATCACAAAGCTGCTCACCGACCTGTCGACGCAGGCCACCGTGTCGGGTGCACAGCCGGACAACGTCGCCAACCAGCCGGCGTACACCGTGACCGTCTCGCCGAAGCACGACGGCGGATTGCTCGGCTACGCACAGCTCGCGTTCGACGCCGCCCGCGGCGTTCCGCTGCGGGTCGCGATCTACGCGCAGGGGAGCTCGACGCCCACGCTCGCGCTCGAGGCGACGAACATCTCGTACGGCGCCGTCTCGCCGTCCAGCGTCGACGTCAGTCCGCCGGCCGGCGCGAAGGTCGTCGACCTGAGCTCGATCACGGGCAAGGACGCCGGCACCGGCGGTCAGGCCAACCAGGTCACCGGACTGCCCGCCGTGCAGGCCGCGGTCGACTTCCCGATCGCCGCGCCCGACACGCTCGTGGGTCTGCCGAGGCAGCACGTACGACTCGTCGGCTCGAACGGTGCGCTCGTCGTCTACGGACAAGGTCTCGGCGCGATCGTGGTCTACGAGCACAAGGCGGGCACCGCTTCGGCGTCCGGCGTCATCGCCGGGCTCCCGACCGTCTCGCTGAACGGCGTCACTGCGCACGAGCTCGCGACGCAGCTCGGCACGGTGCTCGAGTGGCAGCAGAGCGGCCGCTCGGTCGTCCTCGCCGGATCGTTGCCGCCCGCAGCCGCGGAGGCAGCGGCGCGCGAGCTCAAGTGACCGACGCGGCGCCCGTCATCGCGCGGGGGCTCGTCAAGCGCTACGGAGACATCGTCGCCGTCGCCGGGGTCGACCTCACGGTCGAGCCCGGCGACGTCTTCGGTTACCTCGGCCCGAACGGCGCCGGCAAGACGACCTCGCTTCGGATGATGCTGGGCCTGATCCGCCCGACGGCCGGCAGCGCGAAGCTGTTCGGCCGCGACCCGATCGTCGACGGGGTCAAGGCGCTCGAAGGTGTGGCGGGCTTCGTCGAAGGGCCTGCGTTCTATCCATATCTCTCGGGCCGCCGGAACCTCCAGCTGCTCGCCGATTACGACGAGCCGAACTCCAGCTCGCTCATCGAGGAAGTGCTCGAGACCGTGGAGCTTCGCGATCGTGCGAAGGATCGCGTCGGCGGTTACTCGCACGGCATGCGGCAACGCCTCGGCATCGCTGCGGCGCTCCTCCGACAACCGCGGCTCCTCCTGCTCGACGAGCCCGCCACCGGACTTGATCCTGCAGGCATGCGTGACATGCGCGATCTCATTCGGCGGCTCGCGGGCGAGGGGCTCACGATCATGCTGTCGAGCCATCTGCTGTACGAGGTCGAGGAGCTCTGCAACCGCGTTGCGATCATCCGCAAGGGATCGATCGTGTACGAAGGGCAGCTCGGCGACCTGCTCGCAACGGCGACGACCAGCTACCGCCTGAAGACACGCGACCCGGAGCGCGCTCGCACGATTTGCCTGAACCAGTCGGGTGTCGAGAACGTCACCATCGAGGGAGACGAGCTTCGCTTCTCCGCCGACGAGGATGCAGTCGCTGCACTGTCGGTTGCGCTCGGGCAGGCACGCGTGGCGATCACCCAGCTGGTCGCAGAGGTCGCAAGCCTCGAGGAGCTCTTCCTCGGCATGACGGGCGGCGAGTCGAGCGATCACGACCGACAGGCGGTCGCGTCGTGATCGGCGTTGCGCGCGTCTATCGCTGGGAGCTCGCGAAGCTGCTCGCACAGAAGCGGACGTATCTCGGCCTCGGCACGGCGATGATCGTCCCGGTCATCTTCGTCGTCGTGCTGCAGTTCCAATCCGGCGGCCCGACCGATGTGCCGCTCGGCCGTTACATCCGCGACTCCGGCGTCGTGACGCCGCTCATCGTGCTGTTGTTCATGTCGATCTGGGGCTTTCCGCTGATCGCGGCACTCGTCGCCGGAGACATCGTTGCCTCTGAGTCGCACAACGGCACGCTGAAGACGATCCTCACGCGCTCGCGCGAGCGCGGTCAGGTATTCGCGGGCAAGGCGCTCGCCGCCTTCACGTACACGCTGTCGGCCGTCGTCGCCATGGGCGTCGTCGGCGTCATTGCCGGCTCGATCGCGTTCGGGTTCCACTCGTTCACGTCGCTCTCGGGCACGCCGGTCTCCGCCGTCCGCGGGCTCGCGTTGATGCTCGCAAGCCTTGCCGTCTACGTCGTCCCGCTCGCAGGGATCGCGGCGTTCGGCCTGCTCGTCTCGACCGTCACCCGCAACTCTGCAGCGTCGGTCGTCAGCACGTTGATGTTCGCGCTCTTCATGCAGCTCATCGGCGTGCTCCCGGGGACGGAGAGCATCAGGCCGTATCTGCTCGGCACGCAGTTCGACGCGTGGCACGGGTTCCTGCGAACGCCTACCGACTGGACGCCGGTCGTCCGGGCGATGTGGGTCTCGGCGATCTACATCTTCGTGCCGCTCTTCGGCGCGTATCTCGTCTTCGTGCGACGGGACGTCGCGGGGGACTGAGGGTGGGCGGACGCCGCGGTACGATCGCGGGAAGCGTGGTGGTCGTGATCGCGGCCGTGCTCTTCTCGCTCTTGCGGGTCGCACCGGCGGGCGCTTTCCCTCGGTATGGAGCGGGCTGCTCGAGGGCCGACTTCTCGAGCAGCGGCACGACGGTTCGCGCCGAGCTCTGTCGTGCGCAGGGCGCGGGTGGGCGGGCGGTCGTGGTGCTGCACGGGTGCGGCGGCTTCTCGACGTTCGACCACCGTCTCGTCTCGGACTTGCCGCGCTTCGGGATCTCGACACTCGCGGTCGATTTCTTCGGCCCGACACCACCGCCGGGCAACAAGGGCTTCTGCGGAGGAGGCGGTGGCGGCGGCGATCCGTTCCCCGTGTGGGTCAAGGTCGCAAAGGATGCGGCCGCCGCGTTGCGGGCGACGCCGGGGATCGATCGCGCAGGCGTCGGCGTCGTCGGCTGGTCGCTCGGCGGTGCCGTGGCGGTTCAGGCGGCGCAAGGCGCCAAAGGTCGGCGCCCGTTCGATGCCGTCGCCGGCTTCTCGACCGGCGGAGACCGCAGTGGCGGCAGCGTCCGGCTCCCGCCGACGATTCTCCTTTCCGGGGGCGCGACCGACGCCATTCCGCTCGCCGAGACGCTGCCCCTCTACCGAGCCTTGCAGGCTGCGCACATCCCGAGCGAGCTCTACGTGTATCCGCACGGCTCACACGGCTGGCCCTCGACGCAGGGGACCCTGGGTATCCAGCACGCCGCGGCGTTCCTGCGTCGATTCCTCCGCTGACGGACCGGACTGCGAC
>JAOPYX010000331.1 GCA_025964535.1 Actinomycetes bacterium
CGCCCGGAGCCGGTCGGGCCGGAGAATCTCGGTCGAACGCTCGGGGAGGTCGACGCCGGCGAAGCTCGTCCCGGCGCCGTCGAAATACGTCGCGCGGCCGCTCTCCCGGCGCCGCCGGTCGCGTTCGAGCCTGCGCAGGTCTCGCTCGCGGTTGGCGTCGCTCACAGACGAAAGCATAGGCAGCGCGCAGGCCGATCCTCTGTGCTGCTACCCTTCGCGAGCCCGCTCGTGCGGGCATTTCAACGCTTATGCCGAATATCAGACAACAGGAGAAGCGCGTTCGCCAGGCGAGCCGCCAGCGGATCGAGAACCTGCGCTGGCGCTCCACCGCGAAGACGCTGATGCGCCGCCTTCGCGACGCCGCCGAGAAGGGCGACGCCACGACCGTCACCTCGAGCTATCGCGAGCTCGTCAGCTGGCTCGACAAGGCAGCCTCCCGCGGCGCGCTCCACAAGAACACCGCCGCGCGCCGCAAGTCGCAGGCCGCCCGCATCGTCGCGGGCGAGCGCGACACCGCCGCTGCCCCGAAGTCGAAGTAGTCCCGACGTCTCAGGCCGCGCGCTCGCGCGGACGCGTCACGTCGATCAGCGCGCGCTCGAGCTCGAGGTCGGCCGGCATCCGCGAGCCGCCCTTCGCCGCTGCGTCGAGCTCCGACAGCCGCACGATCGCGTAGCCGAGCTCTTCCGCCGAGAAGTTCGCCGCCTGCGCGAACGCCTTCTCCGCCACGAACGGATGCATCTTCAGCTGCCCCGCCGCGTCGCGGGGCCGAACGCCCTGGTCGGCGAGCCGCTGGCAGCGGCGCACCCGCCCGACGTGGTTCACCATCGAGCCGATCATCCGCATCAGCTCGCCGGAGCGCGGCCGGTGCGAACGCTCCATGATCGCCTCGGCCGACGAGAGGACGCCGGCCACGTCGCGTCTCCCCCACGCGTCGGTGAGCGAGAAGATCGCGGTCTCGGCGCGCCCCGCGGCCATCTGCTCGACGTCACGCAACGTCACCGCGTCGCCTGCCGCCCAGGTCGACAGCTTGTCGATTTCGCTCTGCAGCTCGTCGAGGTCGTCGCCGACGATCTCCACGAGCGCCCGACACGCATCCGCATCGGCCTTCGCGCCGTAGCGGCCGAACTGCTCTGCCACCCACTCGGGCAGCTTGCGCTTCGGCACGTCGTATGCAAGGACTTGGCCGGCCTTACCGACCGCCTTGGTGAGCGCGCCGTCGGACTTGATCTCCGCGGCGACGAGCGCGAGCACCGTGGACGGCGCGGGCGTCGCGAGATAGGCGGCGATCTCCTTCACGTCGGCCGCCTTCCACCGCTCGACCTCCTCGACGATCACGAGCCGCTCGCCCCCGAAGAGCCCCATCGAGTTGCACGACGCGATCACGTCCTCGGCCGAGGCGTCCCGGGCGTTCAGATGCTCGGTCGCGTCGTCCCCGATCCGGTCACGCAGGCGGCGCAGCGCGCGCACGATCTTGGGCCGGTCGCTGCCGGTGAGGAGATAGGCGGGCTTCAGCTCGGTCGCCATGACGCCAAGCATAGGCCGCGGCCAGGAGCACCAACGCCGCGAGCACAGCGACCGCCACAGGCGAGCGAATCTGCGCGCCGGGAAGACCGCCGAAGAGCCGCGCACATGCGGCGAGGTAGGCGGCGCACCAGCCGTTGAGCCCCGCCAACACGACCGCTGGGAGATGAGCGACCGGCGCGACGATCGCCGTGACGAGCGCGAGCCCGAGCAGCGGCGCGACGACCGGCGCCGCAGCAGCGTTCGCCGGCACGGTGAGCAGCGGAATCGCGTGGAACTGGAACCAGCAGATCGGCGCCGTTCCCAGCCCGCAGGCCGCGGAGATCGACACCGGCGCGCGCAGCACCGACGGCAGCGGATAGCCCTCGAGCGTTCGCTGGAAGCGCGGCGCGAGCACGAAGATCGAGAGCACGGCTGCGAACGACAGCTGGAAGCCGGGGTCGCGGGCGCTGTACGGATTCCACGCCAGCAGCGCCGCGGCGGCGACGAGCAGCGCATACCAGCGATCACGCTGACGGCCGCTCAGCCACGCGAGGGAGGCCAACGCCCCGGCGATGCCGGCCCGAATCACCGAGGGCTGCGGACCGACGGCGAGCACGTACGCGCCGATCGCGACGAGCGCTGCGATCTCCGCAGTGAGCCGTGAGACGCCGAGCAGCCACGCCAGCCCGACCACGCCGGATGCGACGAGCACGACGTTCGAGCCGCTCACCGCGAGCAGGTGGTAGAGGCCCGAGGCCCGGAACCGCCGCTTGAGCGTGTCCGACAGTCCCTGGTCCTCGCCGAGCACCACGCCGTCGATGACTGCGCGCCGCTCTCCGCCGAGCCCGGGAGCCCCGTCTCGTGCAAGCCATGCGTGCAGCCGGTCGGCGACGCCGCCGAGACCTCCGCGCCGGCCGATTCGCCGCCACGCATCGACGCGCAGCACGACGTGCACCCCGTGACGGCGCAGCCATGCCCGCTCGTCGAATCCGTTCGACGGGCCACGCGGCGCGCGCAGCACGCCGAGCACCGACAGGCGTGCGCCCTGCGGCGGCGGGCGGCCGACCGGCAGCTCGAGCAGCACCGGCTCGTGCAGACGCTCCGGGCCCCAGCGCACGAGGAGGGCGCGCACACGCGTCTCGAAGCGGCCGACCCGTGGCGGTTCCTGCAGCTCGACGACCGCGCGCGCAGCCGTCCCGATGCGCGGCAGCAGCACGCTGCGGTCGAGCGTCCGTAGCCGTTCGCCTCCCCACCACCAGCCGACGACTGCGAGCAGGCACGCCACAGCGACAAGCGGGGCGCGGACCAGCAGGGCGAGCGCAAGCAGCAACACGGCCGGCAGCACGGCGAGCCGCACCATGTTCGCCGCCGCGAGGCCACAGCAGAGCGCCGCGGCGAGCACGTAGGGCGTCCGCATCGTCACGGAAGCACGAGTCCTTTCAGCTGCTCGATCCTGGCCGGCCCGATGCCGGGCACTGCGTCGAGCTCGTCGACGGAACGGAACGGCCCATGCGCCTGCCGAAAGCCGACGATCTTCGCCGCCGTCGCCGGGCCGATGCCCGGGAGGGCGTCCAGCTGCTCCGCCGTCGCAGTGTTGAGATCGACCGGGGCCGAACCGCCGGCTCCTGCGCCGGACGCAGCGGCGCCGGCGGCGCGCGCCGGCACAATCACCTGCTCGCCGTCTGCGAGCGGGGCAGCGAGATTCACGAGCGTGGCGTCCGCCTTGCCCGTGACGCCTCCAGCGGCGGCGAGTGCGTCCGCGATGCGTGTTCCCGGCGGAAGACGCACGAGCCCGGGCCGGCTCACCTCGCCGGCAACGTCCACGACGAGCAGCCGCCTGACCGCGTGACGTCCGGCAACCGGACGGATCAGAGCGACCGGAGGCGCGTGCGACCCACCGTGACCGAGGACGCGCATCCCGACCACGAGGGCGACGACGAACAGCACGGCTGCGGCGAGCGCGCGCCGCTGCGAGACCCCGAGCGTGGGAAGCTGCATGTCGCCAACTGTGGCGGTCGAAGCGTCACGGGACCGTGCCGGCTCCCAGGCAGATGCTTCAGCTCAGATCGAGCTCGTGGGTGCCCTCAGCAGACGTCGCCGCCGACGGCCCCGACACACGAACCATCGGGCAGCCGGCCGCCGGCTGCACGGAGCAGCAGCGCATGCAGGGTCGCCCGCTCGTCGTCGTCGAGCGCCCCGAGAACGTCGTCCTGCACCGAGACGAGAGCCTGCTCGGCGCGCACGAGCGCCTGCCGGCCCGCGGCCGAGATCTCGACGATGTGGCGCCGGCGGTCGCCGGGGTCGCGACGGCGCTCCAACAGGCCGCGCTGTTCGAGCTCGTTCAGCAGTCCGACGAGATTGCTCGGGTCGAGGCGGAGCGCCTCTCCGAGCGCGCCCTGCGTCGTCGCGCCGTGGTCGCGGAGGATCGTCAGCGCGATGAGGTGTCGCGGGCGGAGACCCCCCGGGTCGAGCGCCGTCTCCGAGCCACGCTGCACGACCCGGGCGAGATGGGTGATCAACACGAGCGACTGATGCGTCGCCGCCGCAGTGTCGGTGCGGGATGCCATGCACTGGATGGTACTCCGACGGTGCCTCCTGGTAATATGATTGACTGATCACAAATCATTTGTCTTCTATGAAAGGTCGACCCGATGCCAACGCTACTCCACCTCGACAGCTCGATGCGCCACGAAGGCTCCCGCAGCCGCGCGCTCTCGGCGCACTACGCCGAGGCGTGGCAGCAGGCGAACCCCGACGGGACGGTGATCTACCGCGACCTCGCGGCCGATCCCATCCCGCACCTCGACCTGGCGGCGTTCAGCGCGAACTTCGTCGCAGACGACGATCGCACGGCCCCGCAGCGCGAGGCGCGGGAGCTGACAGAGACGCTCGCGCACGAGCTCCTCGCGGCCGACGAGATCGTCATCGGCATCCCGCTGTACAACTTCGGTCCGCCCTCCACCTTCAAGGCATGGTTCGACCGCATCGTCGTCCCGGGCCTGACGGTCGACATGGAGAGCGGCGGTCTCCTCGGCGGCCGGCCGCTGACGTTCACCGCTGCGCGCGGTGGCGGCTACGGCGAGGGAACCCCGCGCGAGGGCTGGGACCACCGCGAGCCGTGGCTGCGCCACGCACTCGGCCAGCTCGGCTTCGACGACATCCGCTTCATCCACGCCGAGCTCACCCTGTCGCGCGAGACCCCGAAGATGAGTGGTCTGGAAGACCTCGAGGACAAGAGCATCGCCGACGCCCACGCGGCCATCGACGCGCTGTTCGCGGAGAAACGGGACCTCGCCGCATAGACTCGCCGCGTGGCCGACTGGGTGACGATCTCGTCGCTCGCAACCGCGGGCGGAACGCTCGTCCTGGCCGGCGCGACGTTCGCGTCGGTGCGGTCGGCGAACCGGGCGGCGCG
>JAOPYX010000064.1 GCA_025964535.1 Actinomycetes bacterium
CGTCGGGCGGGCCCGCCTCGAGCGCTGCCAGGGCGAGTGCGGCAGACAGTGTCGACACCGGCGCCGGCTCCTGCCGCACGTTCAGCTCGGCGGCGACGTCCGCGGCTGCGAGCGCGTAGCCGATGCGAGCCGATGCGAGCCCGAATGCCTTGGAGAACGTTCGTACGACAATCACGTCGTCGCCCAGCAGCGGCACCGCGGTGTCGCCGGCGTATTCGTAGTACGCCTCGTCGACGACGAGCGGCCGAGCGGCCGGCAGGTCGACAAGCGCGCCGGTGGGGTTGTGTGGCCGGCAGACGAACGTGAGGACGGGGTCGTCGTCGCCGACCTCGGCGCCCGCGACCCAGGTGGCGACGCGGTAGACCGGATAGGAGGGCTCGTGGGCGATCGCGATCCGGTCGCCAGGCCCGGCGTAGGCGCGTGCGCACAGCATCAGGATGTCGTCGGCACCGGCGCCGAGCACGACATTCTCCGGCTCGACGCCGTTGTAGTCGGCGATCGCCTGGAGCAGCTCGGGGAAGCCGCCGTGCCTGTAGGCGTGAATCCGCTCGAGCGCCGCCGCGACGGTCTCGGCCGACGCGGAGGGCGGCGGCTCGGGCGGCGTGTTGCCGTCGAAGCGCAACACCTGCTCCGGCGCGATTCCCGCCAGCGCCGCGATCTCGCTCGTGGAGAGCGCCCAGCCGTACGGCGTGAACTGCGGTGAGAGCGGGCGCATGGCGCCAGCTTAGAGGGAGCCACGGCCTGCCTCGGGCTGCGCAATGCGCAGAAAATCGAGCCGATCGCCACGCAATCCGCGACGGATGCCTGTTGAAAACGTGCATCCCGACAGGCGATAATCGTCAGCGCCGATGCAGGTCGACCACCAGGCGTCCACGGACGAGATCCTCGAGGCGCGCGAACGCTACGTCCCGCGCGGCGTCTCGACGCCCCAGCTCGTCGTCACCCGTGCCTCGGGCGCACGCGTCTGGGACGCCGAGGGGCGCGAGTACCTCGACTTCGCGGGCGGGATCGCCTGCCAGAATCTCGGGCACGGCCCGGCCGGCGTCGTTCGTGCGATCCACGAGCAGGTCGACCGGTATCTCCACCAGTGCTTCATGGTCGGCATCTACGAGCCGTACATCGAGGTGTGCCGGCGACTCGACGAGCTGTGGCCCGGCGAGGCGTCCACGAAGAGCCTGCTCCTCAACTCGGGCGCGGAGGCGATCGAGAACGCCGTGAAGATCGCGCGCGCCGCAACCGGACGTCCGGGCGTCGTCGTCTTCGACCGCGCGTTCCACGGCCGCACGAACCTGACGATGGCGATGACGTCGAAGCTCGTCTACAAGCAGGGCTTCGGCCCGCTCGCGACCGACGTCCACCGTGCGCCGGCGCCCTATCCCTATCGGGGCGTGAGCACCGAGGATGCGCTCGCCGGCCTCGACCTGCTCTTCAAGCAGGACGTCGACCCGGCCGAGGTCGCGTGCGTCGTGCTCGAGCCGGTACAGGGCGAGGGCGGCTTCATCCCGATGCCGCGCGAGTTCATCCAGGCGCTGAAGGAGCGTTGCGACCGCTACGGGCTCCTCTACGTCGACGACGAGGTGCAGGCCGGTTGCGGACGCACCGGGCCGATGTGGGCAATCGAGCACTACGGCGTCGAGCCCGACCTGATCGTCTCCGGCAAGTCGCTCGGGGGCGGCCTGCCTCTCGCGGGCGTGACCGGCCGCGCGGAGCTCATGGACTCGGTGCACCCGGGCGGCCTCGGCGGCACGTTCGGCGGGAATCCCGTCTGCTGTGCCGCCGCGCTGGCGGTGCTCGACGAGCTCTCGGCGCCGGGCTTCCGCGAGCGAGCGGATCAGATCGCGCGCCTCCTGCACACGCGCCTGGACGAGATCGCGTCGCGGCAGCCGGTCGTCGGCGAGGTGCGTGGCCTCGGCTCGATGCTCGCGCTCGAGCTCGCCGAGCGCAACGGCGACGCCGCGAAGGCCGTCACCGCCACGGCGCGCGAAAAGGGCCTCATCCTCCTCTCGTGCGGGCTCGACGGAAACGTGATCCGGCTGCTGCCGCCGCTCTCGGCGACGGACGAGGAGCTCGAACGAGGGCTCGGCATCCTCGAGGAGGCCCTTGGCGACGCAGGCACCGGCTAGGGAGGGCAGCGAGGCGGCGCCCGGCTCGCCGGCAGTCCGCCTGAAGGGAATCCGGCGAACGTACGGCGACGTCGTCGCGATCGCGGGGCTCGACCTCGACATCGCCGAGGGCGAGTTCTTCACGCTCCTCGGGCCGTCCGGCTCCGGCAAGACCACGACGTTGCGCGTGATCGCCGGATTCGAGCGCCCCGATGCA
Source organism: Actinomycetes bacterium (assembly GCA_025964535.1). Classification (GTDB taxonomy): domain Bacteria; phylum Actinomycetota; class Thermoleophilia; order Gaiellales; family Gaiellaceae; genus Palsa-739. Next base: position 2,320 of record JAOPYX010000064.1, read on the forward strand.
GGAAGCGTCGAGCTCGCCGGCGTGGACGTCACGCACGCGGCGCCATCGGAGCGCGACGTGAACACCGTCTTCCAGGACTACGCGCTCTTCCCGCACATGACCGTGCAGGAGAACGTCGAGTACGGGCTGCGCGTGAAGGGTGTCGGGCGCCGCGAGCGGCGCATGAAGGCGAACGAGGTGCTCGAGCGCGTGCGTCTCCCCCAGGTCGGCGCGCGCCGGCCCGTGCAGCTCTCCGGGGGGCAACGTCAACGCGTCGCGCTCGCGCGCGCGATCGTGAACCGGCCGACTGTGCTGTTGCTCGACGAGCCGCTCGGCGCGCTCGACCTCAAGCTCCGCCAGGAGATGCAGGTCTTCCTCAAGGCGTTGCAACAAGATCTCGGCATCACGTTCGTCTACGTCACGCACGACCAGGAGGAAGCGCTGACGATGAGCGATCGCATGGCCGTCTTCAACGAGGGCCGGATCGAGCAGGTCGGCAGCCCGGCAGACGTGTACGAGCATCCGGAGACCGAGTTCGTCGCCGGTTTCGTCGGCGTGTCCAACGTGCTCGAGCGCGGCGGCAGGCGATTTACGATTCGCCCGGAGAAGATCCACATGATCGAAGGGATAGGCGGCGACGGCGAGACCGGCGTGATCCGCGACGTCGTCTACGTCGGCATGGTGACTCGCTACATCGTCGATCTCCATTCCGGAGGCGAGCTCGTCGTCGTCCGGCAGAACCTCGAGACGTCGTCGCGCGAGGTACTCGAAGCGAAAGGCAAGCGTGTCCGGCTCGAGTGGCGGCCGGAGCACACCTATGAGATCGACAAGGAGGAGAACCGGTGACTCGGATCACAAGGGCACACGTGCTCGTCGCGCTGGTCGCCGCGGCGTTGTGCGTGCCTGCCGCGGGCATCAGCTCGGGCAACGGGCTACCCACGACGATCGGAAAGGGCGAGGGACAGCTGAACCTCGTTGCGTGGGAGGGCTACACGCAGCCGCAGTGGGTGAAGCCGTTTCAGAACGCGACCGGCTGCCAGGTGCACGCGAAGTACGCGGGCTCGTCGGACGAGATGGTGACGCTGATGCGCCAGGGCGGCGGCTCCCAGTACGACATGGTGTCGGCCTCCGGTGACGCGAGCCTGCGCCTCATCTACGGCAAGGACGTGCAGCCCGTCAACCCGGCGCTGATCCCGGACTTCAAGAACTTCATCCCGGCGCTGCAGTCGCCGCCGCACAACACGATCGGCGGACAGCACTACGGCATCTCGCTGCAGTGGGGGCCGAACACGCTGATCTACAACACCACGAAGGTGAAGCCGGCGCCGACGAGCTGGTCGGCCCTGTACAGCGCAAAGTACAAGGGCAAGGTCACCGTGCCGGACAACCCGATCCAGATCGCGGATGCGGCGCTCTACCTCTCGAAGACGAACTCGTCACTCGCCATCAAGGATCCGTACGAGCTGAACCAGAAGCAGTTCGACGCCGCAGTCTCTCTGCTCAAGGGGCAGAAGCCGCTGATCAAGAAGTACTGGGCGCTCGCATCGGACGAGATCGACCTGTTCAAGAACGGCGACGCCGTGATCGGAGCGTCGTGGCCGTATCAGACGAACACACTCGTCGCTGCAAAGGTCCCGGTGAAGGACCTGATCCCGAAGGAAGGCGCGACGGGCTGGGCCGACACGTGGATGCTCTCCGCACACGCGAAGCACCCGAACTGCGCCTACCAGTGGCTCAAGTGGGTCTCGACGCCAAAGGTGCAGGCGCAGCAGGCGATCTACTTCGGCGAGACGCCGGCGAACACGAAGGCGTGCGCGGTCATGGACAAGCTGTCGAAGGGGTCCGCCGCGCAGTACCACTGCGGTGCGTCGGCCGCGTACTTCGACTCGATCAAGTTCTGGAAGACGCCGGTCGCCGACTGCGGCAACGGTCAGAAGAACTGCATGGACTACACGAAGTGGCAGCAGGCCTGGACGCAGTTGAAGGGATAGGTCCTGGCCGTTCGCACAGCTGACCTGCACAGACCGGGCCGTCCGCTGCGGGCGGCCCGGCTGCGCATCTCCGGTTTCTTCTGGAGGCACCGGTGGGCGAAGGCGCTGCTCTTGCTCGGCCCTCCCCTCCTCGCGTTCGCGATCGTCTATCTCGCGTCGCTCGTCGCGCTCTTCATCTCGTCGTTCTGGGCGGTCGATCCGTTCACCACGGAAATCGTGCGCCACTGGAATCTCGACAACTACCGCACGATCTTCCAGTCGAGCGCGTACCGGACGATCGCGCTCCGGACGATCGGGATCGCGGCGGCGGTGACGTTGACCGATGCGGTGCTCGCGTTCCCGTTTGCGTACTTCATGGCGCGGATCGCGCGGCCGCGCTCGCGGGCCGTGCTCTTCGTGCTCGTGCTGCTGCCGCTGTGGTCGAGCTATCTGGTTCGCGTCTACATCTGGCGGCTGATCCTCAACGAGAACGGCGTCCTCAACTGGACGCTGCGCAAGCTCGGGTTGCCGGCGGCGCACCTCGCGTATTCCAACTGGGCGGTCTGGCTCACGTTCTCGTACGTGTGGCTGCCGTTCATGATCCTGCCCGTGTACGGCGCACTCGAGCGGATTCCGGAGTCGCTCGTGGAGGCATCGCGCGACCTCGGCGCGAAGAGCTTCCAGACCTTCCGTCGCGTCGTGCTCCCGCTCGCGCTGCCGGGCGTCGTCGCGGGCTCGATCTTCACGTTCGCGCTCACGCTCGGCGATTACGTGACACCGATGCTCGCGGGTGGCTCGTCGTCGCAGTTCATCGGGAACGTCGTCTACGGGTCGGTCGGGATCGCGAACAACGTGCCGTTCGCCGCGGCATTCGCGGCGATTCCACTCGCGGTGATGGCGGTCTACCTTCTCATCGCGCGCCGCATGGGCGCGTTCGAGGCGATGTGATGGAGAGTCGCGCGGCACGCATCGCGCTCGGCGGCTGGACGCTGCTGGTCGTGCTCTTCCTCTGGATCCCGCTTGCGCTGATCATCGTGTACGCATTCAACAAGGCGAATGTGCAGAGCTGGCCGATTCCGGGCTTCACGACGCACTGGTTCGGCGTGGCGTGGCACTCGCAGGAGGTGCGCCAGGCGTTGTGGCTGTCGGTGCGCGCTGCGTTGACGACCACGGCCGCGGCGCTCGTGCTCGGCTCGATGGCGGCGTTCGCGATCGCGCGCTTCAAGTTCTTCGGACGCGAGGCGGTGTCGTTCCTGTTCGTGCTGCCGATTGCACTGCCCGGGATCGTCACCGGCATGTCACTCAACTCGTTCTTCGTCTTCAACCACATCAACCTGTCGTTCTGGACGATCGTGATCGGGCACTCGACCTTTTGCATCGTCCTCGTCTACAACAACGTGATCGCGCGGCTGCGGCGCTCGTCGCCCTCGCTGATCGAGGCGTCGCAGGATCTCGGCGCCGACGGCTGGCAGACGTTCCGCTTCGTCATCTGGCCCGTCCTCTCCACCGCGCTGGTCGCGGGCGGCCTGCTGGCGTTCGCGCTGTCGTTCGACGAGGTCGTGGTCACCTACTTCACGGCGGGCGCGCAGAACACGCTCCCGCTGCTCATCTTCGGGTACATCCGGCTCGGGCAGCAACTGCCGATCGTGAACGCGATCGCTTTCGCCATGATCGTGCTGACAGTGATCCCGGTGGTGCTTGCGCAGCGGTTGATGCGCGACACGGGCGTGCTCCGGCGCGGCGGCACGGCGGCACTCACCGCAAAATAGGAGGCACACATGAGCGCTACGACAACGGCATACAAGAACTTCGTCGGTGGCGAGTGGGTGGACGCCGCCTCGGGCGAGACGATGGAGGTCATCAATCCGGCGACGGGCGAGACGATTGCCGAGGTGCCGCGTTGCAGCGCCGAGGATGTCGACCGCGCGGTCGCTGCGGCGGACAAGGCACTCGCGGGCTGGCTCGACTCGACGCCGAAGGAGCGCTCCGAGCTGCTCCACAAGCTGGCGGACGTGCTCGAGGAGCACGGCGAGGAACTCGCGCAGCTCGAGTCGCTGAACGTCGGCAAGCCGCTGATGGCATCGCGTGACGAGATGCCGTTCTCGGCCGACAATCTCCGCTTCTTCGCCGGCGCGGCGCGGAACCTCGAGGGCAAGTCGGCGGGCGAGTACATCACGGGGTACACGTCGATCGTCCGGCGGGAGCCGCTGGGGATCGTCGCCGGGATCTGCCCGTGGAACTACCCGCTGATGATGGCCGTCTGGAAGCTGGGCCCGGCGCTCGCGGCCGGCAACGTCCAGATCCTCAAGCCGTCCGAGCAGACGCCGCTCTCGCTGCTCCGGTTCGTACAGCTCGCGCAGGAGGTGATCCCCGCCGGCGTGCTGAACGTCGTCACGGGCGACGGCGTTCCGGTGGGCGAGCGCTTGGTCGCGCATCCCGACGTGCGGCTCGTGTCGCTCACGGGAGACGTCGCGACCGGCAAGACGATCGCGCGGAACGCGGCAGACACGCTGAAGCGTGTCCATCTGGAGCTCGGCGGGAAGGCGCCGATGGTGATCTTCGACGACGCCGATCCGAAGGCGGTCGCGGAGGGCATCCGGCTCGCGGCGTTCTGGAACTCCGGGCAGGACTGCACAGCGGGCTCGCGCGTCATCGCCGGGCCGAAGATCTACGACAAGCTCCTGGAGGAGCTCGTGCCGCAGGTCGAGTCGCTCAAGGTGGGCGATCCGATGGAGAGCGACGAGATCGAGATGGGCTCGGTCATCTCGCAGTCGCAGCAGGAGCGGATCCTCGGCTTCCTCGAGCGGGCGAAGGGAGCCACGGTCCTGACGGGTGGCGGCACGACGAACGGCGGGCGCGGCTACTTCGTGCAGCCGACCGTCGTGGTCGACGTCAAGCAGACGGACGAGATCGTGCAGAAGGAAGTCTTCGGCCCGGTCGTGACCGTGCAGCGTTTCGCCGACGACGACGAGGCCATCCGGTGGGCGAACGACGTCCCGTACGGCCTCGCGTCGTCGGTGTGGACGCGCGACGTCGGCCGCGCGATGAATGCCGTCAAGCGGCTCCAGTTCGGCACGGTCTGGGTCAACGACCATCTCCTGCCCATCACGTCCGAGATGCCGCACGGCGGCTACAAGCAGTCCGGCTACGGCAAAGACATGTCGATCTACTCGATGGAGGAGTACACCCAGATCAAGCACGCCGCCTTCAAGATCGACTGACGCGCGCCGCCGCCAGATCTGGGACCTGGTTCGAACCAGGTCCCAGATCTGGCGGGCCGGCGATTGCGCCCGACGTCGCGGCGATGTCCCGACGCGGTTCGATCTCCGCGAAGTGGCTTGGTTACGTGAGCGATCCCTCGACCGGCCACAATCTGGGACCTGGTTCGAACCAGGTCCCAGATTTGGGGTCGGCGGGCGTGCGCCATAGGGCCGGGACCTGGTTCGAACGAAGTTGGCACGGAGGCGTGACGCTTTCCGCTCTACCGTCGTCGACATGAAGAAGGGCGCGCGCATCGAGGTCGCGGGAGGCTTCCACCACGTCATGTCGCGCGGGAACCAGCGTGCACCGATCTTCGTCGACGAGCTCGACTATGTCGCGTTCCTCCGTCGGCTTTCGAAGGTGATCCGAGCGGTTCGAGTGGCTCTGCCACGGGTTCTGCCTGATGCCCAACCACTACCACCTGCTGATCGAGACGCCCCAACCGAACCGTGGCGCAGGGATGCACGTGCTCAACCTGTCCTACGCGCGTCACTTCAACTGGCGTAACGACCGCGTCGGCCACGTGTTCCAAGGGCCGTACAAAACCGTCCACATCACGCGCGACGCGCACCTCATGGAGCTCTCGCGCTACCTGGCGATGAACCCTGTGCGCGCGGGCCTCGGAGCCGACCCGGCCGATTGGCCCTGGAGCAGCTACCGCGCAACCGCCGGCTTGGAGCACTCGCCGCCGTATCTGCACGTCGACCGGATGCGTGCCTACTTCGCCTGGGCGAGATCCAACGGCACCGACGAGTTCCGGGACTTCGTCGCCGCAGCGACCGTCACGCTCGCTCTCGCAGCCTGACGTCGTCGGAGGTTTGTACGTCGCAGCCGGTGACACTAGGCTCCCATACCCGTCCCGCGATTCCGGAGGTCGAGCGTGGCAACCGACGAGCTGGGTTCTGCCAATGAGGTCGCCGAACGGTTTCTCGACAACATCGAGACGGTGGTCCACGGCAAGCGGGAGCAGGTGAAGCTCGTCGTCGCAGCGCTGATGTGCGGCGGCCATGTACTCCTCGAGGACGTTCCCGGCAC
>JAOPYX010000066.1 GCA_025964535.1 Actinomycetes bacterium
CCCATTCGTGGAGTTGCTCGCCGCCTTCGCCGAGTGGCTGCTCGATCGTCTGGTTCGGCCCGGCGATGAACCCATCGAGCGACATCGTGATGTCGAGCGTCAGCTTTCCCATCGTTCCTCCCGTCTCGGTCTGTGTGAAGTAGACCGTCGCGCACGTCGCAACTCATCGCGGTTCTCCGGCGCGCGCTACAGCCGGAGCGGGATCGTCGCTCGCTCTCCCTCCTCCAGCCTCACTTCACGAGGCTGGACGAGAAGCCTCTGGCTTTCGCCCGGTCGGTCGACCTTCAGCTCACGGAGCTCAATCCGGCCGCCGAGGCAGCTCAGCTCGAGACTGCCGTTCGCGTCGATTTCGATCGTTCCCCAGCCGGTGCCGGCCACAAACGGATACCTGCCGGGCTGGTCGACGATCGTCATCCGGCCTTGCAGTGCGTCGTAGCGGAATCCGGTTACCGCTTCCAGAAGGCTCCATCCTGCCATTGCGCGCGCGTAGTGGTCCCCGCACTCGATCTCGTTGTACGGATTTCTGCGGGTGCCGTCGTAGCGGGCGCGCACTGCTTCCAAAAGCTCTGTGCCTTCTCTATGAAGTCCTTCGATGAAGCAGTGCGCAGCGACTTGGTACTCGACGCCGGTCCACACCTCGTCGCAGTAGCGGACGGGAACCGGGGGACGGCCGCCGTTCGGCCACGTACAAACGAGGAGCCCCTCGTCGTCGATGTCGGCGAATGTCCGGTAGTCATGCTCGAAGTCGCGGAAGCTGCGCCTGAAGTTGTGTCGGATGATGGCCTGGAGCGAACCGCGAACACGTTCGCGAGGGAGGATGTAACCGAGGTCGAGCTGATGCGCCCACCACTGTCCGAGCAGCTGATCGGCGAGGCAGCCCTCTCCGAACTCGTGCGAAGCTTCCGCTGCGAGCTGCGCGTAGTACTCGCCGTTCCAAAGAAGCGCGTCGTACCGCTCGCTCGCGCGACGAAACAGGTCGCCGTACTGCGCCGCTGCGTCGGGCTCGACGAGATTCGCCATCTCCTCCAACGCGCGCAGCGCCGCGAGCCACAGCCCGCCGACGAACATGTTCGGGCCGTGCAATGCGATGTCATACGTCACCGGCTGCTCGCCCAGCAGCAGGCCGTCGCCGCCGCGGTTCCAGGTCGTGTCGACGTACTGGAAGAGCCGCCGAAGCCTTGGCCATTGCACCGCCAACCAATCCTGTGACGCGCCCTGCTGAACCTCGCGGTACGACTTCAGGAACGCTCCAAGCATGCCGTCGAGCGCCGGCTGGTCAGGCCCGCCGATGCGTCGGCCATGAAGCTGTGGCAGCCATACGGGTGCGACAACGCGATGGGGCAGGTAGCCCTCTGGCGCCTGCGACACCTCCAGCTCGGTCTCCCGCATCGATCGCTCGAGCGCCGGGAAGAGGCGAGAAACAGCCTGCTCGTAGTTCCAGACGTGATTGCAGTTGAGCGGGCACGAGCCGCCGACAGAGCCATTCCAATTCAGCGTCGATTCTCCGAGGGATCCCTCGAAGCCGAAGAACCTGCCGTCAGAAGCGCGGAACGTCGTCGGCGAGCGGATGAGCGAGCCCTGCGCGAGCAGCGTGTCGATCACGGCGTCCGGCAGTGTGCTCGTTGCAAACGCGGCCGTCCAGGATTCCGACTGGCCGTGGAGTCGATCGCGGTGCTCCGCGTAGTAGTCGACCGCGTCGAGGGCGCTCCCGAATCGCTTCGCGTAGTGATTGCCGAGCCAGAGGCGGCTTCCCCCGATGACGGTGTCCGGGCCGAACTGATCGAAGTCCACATAACGGTTCGGAAACCGCCAGGCGGTGACGAACTCGATCGTCGTCGTTTCGCCCGGAGCGAGGGAGAATGCGGCCGCGAGCGCGCCGTTCCATGTCCGGCCAGGCGGGCTCGCGCCTACGGGCACGTGTAAGAGCGGCGGGAGCTCATTGCACGCGCGGCGGATCGCGTCCTCCGACCAGTCGTCGTCGATGGTCGGGCGAAGAAGCTTCAACGCCTCGACGAAGCGGAGTGCATCCTGCGTTCCGGCGAACCGTGGAAGCGGCACGGAGGGCGACCGTGTCCATAACGCAAGCTCTCCTGCGCGTGGGTCGTCGTCCGGGAGTCCGGGATTGTCCATCACGATCGCCGTGGATTCGGGTCGCGCCACCACGCGGTTCACGTTGCCTCCGTAGAGGCTGCACGCATCGCCGTGGATCGGAGTGGCCCCGTCCCAGCCGACGGCGTTCTGAAGGGTGCTGAGGATCCACCCATGGAGTCGCGTCGCGCCGAGGTTGGACAACGTGAACGTGAAACTGGCAAGCGGCAGCTCGCTTGCCTCGTCGTCAAGCGGCACGAAGGGCGTGTATGCCTCGAGCGAGACGTCCACCGGCAGCGCGGGGTCTTGGTACGTGAGGCGGCCAAAGGGATAGGCACCCTCGAATGCGGTCGAGCTGACGGGACTCCAGTGCGCGGTCGGGGGGTCGGCGTCATGGGGCACGACGTGATCGACGACGTTCGGCGCCGGCTCTGCGGCCGGCGGAACCGCCGGCGATTGAAGGATGCGTCGAATGTCGAGCGGCGGCTCGACTCCGGCGACGCGCAGCGCGAAAAAGGTTGCGGGGAGGAAGCCGAGGTGGTTGGGTCGGTTATGGAGCTGCCACTGGCGGAGCGCGCCGTCTCCGCAAAGCGCGACGTGGCCGGTCCCGATGCCACCGAGCGGAAGTGCGACGCAGCGCCGCGCCTCCCCCTCGTATCGGGGCAGAGCTCCAGCTTGCGGCGACGCCATAGGCAAGGTTTGGGGAATCGATTTCAAGACTGGTGTGCTCTCGGGAGCAGCACGCTATACCCGTCGGCTGGTTGTGTCCAGGGACGAACGTTGGTAGTGTGGCCGCGAGGAGAAAACGATTCATGGGCAGCGTTCAGCGAAAGACGATCACTGATGTAGCGCGCCGTGCGTCGGTTTCGCCGGCCACGGTGTCGCGCGTCCTGAACGGCGACGAGAGCGTCGGCGCCGGCTATCAGCGGCGGGTGCGGCGTGCGGTCGAGGAGCTCGGGTATCGGCCGAACCGCCTCGCCCAGAATCTCCGCAGACAGCGCTCCGCGGCCATCGGCGTCGTCGTGTCCGACATCGAGAATCCGCATTTCAGCGAGATGGTGCGGGCCGTCGAGGACCAGGCGTACGGCCGGGGATACCGCGTCCTCGTCTGCAACACCGACGAGTCGCCTGCCAAGCAGGCGACCTATCTCGACACACTCGTCGAGGAGCGCGTGCTCGGCGTCATCCTTTCTCCTTCGGATGCGCACGATCCGCAGATCTCCGCACTGCTCGACAATGGCACCCCGGTAGTGGCTTTCGACCGCGAGGTGGACGACCGCCGGGCGGACGCCGTCATTGCGGACAACCTCGAGGGTGCGCGCACAGCGGTCGAGGTTCTCGTGCGAAGCGGGCATGAACGCATCACGTTCGTCTCCGGCCGCCGAGACGTGGAGACAGGGGCGAAGCGCCTTGACGGTTTCGAATTCGCGATGCGATCGCATGGGCTCGAAGCGAGGTCAGTCGACGGCGAGTTCCGGACAGATGGCGGGCACGCCGCAGTTGCCGGCCTGCTGGCGTCCCCGGATCGTCCGTCCGCACTCATCGTCGGCAACAACCTGATGACACTCGGGGTGCTGCGCGCGATCCGGGAGGCGGGCCTGCGCGCGCCGCACGACATCGCCCTCGTCGCGTTCGACGATCCGCCCTGGGCCGAGTTCGTCGATCCGCCGCTGACGACGCTCGCCCAGCCGGTCCGCCGCATGGCCACCGAGGCAATGGAGCTCCTCCTAGAGCGCGTCACCGGCGCCCGGACCGAGCCCCGTCGCACCGTCCATCCGTTCGAGTTGCGCCTTCGCGCCTCGTCCGGGTCGCAGTGATTCTTCGACAAGGAGGACCATGCCGCACATCGGAGTCATGACGGTCTCCGACGGTCGCGCGTCGGTTCACAGGGATCTCGAGCAGTTCTGTCGCGACGCGCAGCAGCGCGTCGCCGGCGCGCTCCGTGCGCGGGGCCACACCGTCACCGAGACGACGGACCCCATCTGTACGAATCACGGCGCCGTGGCCGAGGCGCGCCGCCTCGCGGCGGCCCGCCCTGACCTGACGATCGTGAACATTCCGGTCTGGGCCTTCCCGCATTTCACGGTGCTCGCCGCGAATGAGACGTCGGGCCCGCTCGCGCTCTTCTCCAACGTCGATCCGCAGTACCCCGGCATGGTCGGGATGCTCGCCGCCGGCGGCGCGCTCGATCAGGTCGGTCGTGTGTACGCCCGCAGCTGGGGAGATGTCGGTGACGCGGCCGTCGTGGACAGGCTCGAGCAGCTCGCCGGCGCCGGAGCGGCGGTGTCGCGGCTGCGTGGGAGCACGTTCGGCCGCATCGGCGGACGTCCGATGGGGATGTACACCGCCGTTTCGAACACCGACCAGTGGATGAGCCAGTTCGGCATCGACGTCGAGGAGATCGACCAGTACGAGCTCGTACGGCGAGCCGAGTCCGTGAACGGCAGCGCCGGCAGGCGCGGACGCGAGTGGCTGGAGAAGCACGCCGGTGGCGTCCACTACGACGGTGTCCGGCTGACGCCCGAGCTACTCGAGCGGCAAGTGCGGACATATCACGCGATGCGTGAGTTGATCGAGGAGCGGTCGCTCGACTTTTGCGGCATCAAAGCGCAGCCGGAGCTCACGGACGACTTCTGCACGATGGACATCGCGGAGGCATTTCTCAACGACCCGTACGACTGGGACGGGCCGAAGGTGCCCACCATCTGCTCGACGGAGGCCGACATGGACGCGGCGCTCACGATGCAGATCCTCAACACCTTGACCGGAACGCCCGTGCTGTTCGCCGACGTCCGCCATTACAACACCGTCCAGGGGGTGTGGGACCTCTGCAACTCGGGGCAGCACGCCACCTGGTTCGCCGCGCGCTCCGATGACCCCGCGGAGAACATGCGGCACGTCCATCTCTACCCCGGCGAGTTCTACTTCCCAGCCGGTGGCGCCTCGGTCCACCACCTCGCGGCGGCGGGCGAAATGACGTTCGCGCGCCTGACGCGCAAGGCGGGGCGTTACCGGATGCACGTGCTCACCGGCAGCTTCGAACGCTTCGACGATGCGACGAACGAGCGCCTGATGCGAGAGTCGACATACTCGTGGCCGCATGCGTTCGCGCGGTTCGATGCCGAGCCAGGCGAGATTCTCACGCGTTACGGCTCGAACCACATTCATGCGGTTCCCGGTGATCACGTGGCCGCTCTCCGTCACGTCTGCGCGTTGCTCGACGTCGAGTACGACGGTTTCGGCTCGGCACGGTGAGCGAGCTCCTTCTCGGCATCGACATCGGCACCGCTTCGAGCAAAGGCGTGCTTACGCGGCCCGACGGCACGGTCGTCCTGCGGGCGACCCGCGAACACGCCGTCTCCCTGCCCCGTCCAGGATGGGTCGAGCATGATCCCGAGACGGTGTGGTGGGCCGACTTCGTCGGTCTGTGCGCCGAGCTCCTGCCACACGCGCACGGACGCATCGCCGGCGTCGGAGTCAGCGGCATCGGCCCGTGCGTCGCGCCGTGCGACGCGCAGGGGCGGCCGCTCCGCCCCGCGATTCTCTATGGCGTCGACACGCGCGCGCAGCGCGAGATCTCCGAGCTGACCGAGCTTCTCACCGAAGACAGGATCTTCGAGCGCGGCGGGTCCACACTTTCGAGCCAGGCATTGGGACCGAAGTTGCTCTGGCTGCGGCAGAACGAGCCCGAGACCTGGGAGCGGATGCACCGGTGGCATACGGCGAGCTCGTTCGTCGTCGGTCGCCTGACCGGCGAATGGGTGCTCGACCACCAGTCTGCGAGTCAGTGTGATCCGCTCTACGACCTGGCAGCGAGCCGGTGGGCAGAAGACTGGGTCGAGCTTGTCGTCCCGGGTCTTCCCTTGCCGCGGCTGGCTTGGCCCGCCGAGGTGGCGGGCGTCGTTACGGCGGACGCTGCGCGCACGACAGGCCTCGCCGCGGGTACCCCGGTTGTCGTCGGCACGATCGATGCGTGGGCCGAGGCGGTGAGCGTCGACGTGCGGCGGGCGGGCGATGTGATGCTCATGTACGGCTCGACGATGTTTCTCGTCGCCGGCGTGCAGGAACGCGGCGACGTTCGCACGATCTGGACCACGCGTGGCGTCGATCCTGGCTCCTTGACGCTTGCCGCAGGCATGGCGACGTCGGGGAGTCTCACGGCGTGGTTCCGCGAGCTCGCGGGAGGCCCGCCGTATGACGATCTCGTCGCCGAGGCGAAGGACGTTCGCGCAGGCGCGGACGGGCTGCTCGTCCTCCCATACTTTGCAGGTGAGCGCACGCCGGTCTTCGACCCGAATGCGCGCGGCGCGATCCTCGGGTTGACCCTGCGGCACTCTCGCGCCCACATCTACCGGGCCCTGCTCGAGGCAATCGCCTACGGCGTGCGTCACAACCTCGATGCCGTCGGCCGGTCGGAGCTGAACCGCTTCGTTTCGGTGGGCGGTGGGACGCAAGGTGGGCTCTGGGTGCAGATCGTTTCCGATGTCTGCGGCATTGCCCAGACCGTTCCGGCAGAGACGATCGGCGCGAGCTACGGCGACGCGCGCCTCGCGGCAGAGGGCGTCGGACTCGCTTCGCCGATGGACGTGTGGTCGTCGACCGCCGTGATGGTCGAACCCAACTTGGATGCGGCGCCGATCTATGACGCCCTGTACGAGCTGTACCGGGACCTCTATCCGGCGACTCGCGCAATCGCGCATCGCCTCGCCGAACTGCAGGGCGCCGGCTCGGCGGACTTCGTTGCCGACTGAGATCGGCGGGTTCGTAGCGTCCGGATTCGAGCCGGTGCGTCGCGAGTTCGAGAGGAACTTCAGTGAGCGCGGCGAGATCGGGGCCGCCTTTGCTGTGCATCGTGACGGAGAGCAGCTCGTCGACCTCTGGGGCGGCATGGCTGATCTGCAGACAGGTCGGCCGTGGGACGCAGAAACGCTGGTCTGCATCTTCTCCGGCACGAAAGCACTCGTCGCTATGTGCGTGCTGATGCTGCTCGACCGAGGGAGCCTCGAGCTCGAGGCTCCGGTGGCGCGCTACTGGCCGGAGTTGCGCGCGAAGACCGTGGTCGTCCGGGACATCGTCTCCCACACCGCGCGACTCCCGGGAGTCACGCAAGACGTCACCATCGACGAGTTCGCCGACGCGCTGCACATGGCCGGCCTGCTCGAGCACGAGCAGCAGAACGAGGATCCCCGCGCCGCGCTCTGCTACCACGCGTTTACGTACGGCTGGTTGTGCGACGGGCTCGTCCGTCGCGTCGACGGCCGTAGCGTCGGACGCTTCTTCGCAGACGAGATCGCGCTGCCGCTCGCGCTCGACGCATGGATCGGGCTACCCGGCGAGCTCGACTCCCGCGTTGCGCGCCTCGAGCTCGCGGACGACTGGCCGCAAAGCCCGCACCTCCAGGCGGAGACGCTGGCGCGGGACGATCTCACACGCTCGATTTGGGGAAACCCGCCGGTGTTCGATCGGGGCGCCTTCCCCTGGAATGACGCTCGTTATCGTCGGGCCGAGATCCCGGGTGCGGGAGCGATCGCGACTCCACGGTCGATGGCACGGCTCTATGCCTCGCTGCCCGCCCTTGTCTCGCCCCGGACGCTCGAGCTGGCGCGCACACCGTGGAGCGAGGGGCCGGACGTCGTGCACGGCGCCGCGCAGCGGTTCGGCGTCGGCTTCCAGTTGCAGACCGACGCCCTGGTCCTTGGGCCGGATACGGGGGCTTTCGGCCACGGCGGCGCCGGTGGCTCGATCCACGGCGTGTGGCCGTCCAGCGGCGTGGGCTTCTCCTATGGGATGAACGAGCTTCGCGATCGCGACGCGCTCGATCCACGGTCTTGGACGCTGTTGCATGCCCTGCACAGCGCTCTGTAATCGGTTTCCCCGGACCCTTGACATATCGGCAAAGTAATGAGAGGTTGCGCCGAGAAATCGTATTCTCAATTGCGACACCGAGAAGGGAAATCCTCATGCGTTCAGCGCTCGTCCTTGCAGCCACCACAGTGGCCGCCCTGGTGTTCACGCTCGCGGCGTGGCCCGCAGCGCAGTCCGGGAGCGGCGTCGCCGCCGTCAAACCTGTTCCGGGGCGGACGCAGCCGGTGGCAAACACCACGGGCAAGCCCGTCAAGATCGCCCTCATCAGCTTCCCCGAGTCCAACGAGTTCTTCAACCCGGTCAAGAAGGGCTCCGACAAGGCCAACGCGGTCCTCCAGGGTCGAAACGCCAGCGTCGACTACATCACCGTCAACGACTTCACGCAGGACGCCGTGAATGCCGCAACGAGGGCCGCACTCCTCAAGGGCTACGACGCGGTCGGCATCGTGGCGCTCGATGCAGGCGTGTGTCCGGTGATCAAGGACGCTGTCGCGAAGAGCATCAAGGTGGCGACGTTCATCGTCAGCGACACCTGCGTGCAGAAGTCCGGCGCCCTCTTCTTTCACGGCGAAGATCTCTACAAGTCGTGGAAGACGATCTCGACGCCGGCGCTCGTAAACGCTGTGAACTCCGACCCGTACTGGAAGGGCAAGAAGTGCAAGGTGGGCGTCATCACCGGTGCCTTCGCTGTCCCGGCGCACGAGTTGATGCGGAAGGGAATCCTCGACGGCCTCAAAGGCACCAATCTCTCACCGGTGAGCGGCGGCGTCGAGATTGCACAGGACCTCTCGAAGGTCGGCCCCGCCGTGCGGGCCTACATCACCGGAAGCCCGACGGATCTTTGCGGGATCATCATCGACATCGGTGACGCTGGGGCAGGCGCGGCAGCGCTGACCGCGGCGCAGGCAAAGCACATCAAGGTCGTAAGCGCAGACCTCACCGTGGGTGGCGTGGCGCAGATGAAGAAGGGCAAGCAGACCGTGCTCATCGGACAGGACCCCTTCGGCGAGAGCTACGACACGGCGATGCTCCTCTACAACGCAGTCGTCACCGGCAAGAACCCGGGCTTCTACCAGCCCGTGAAAGACAGTGTCATGACGCGCAAGAACCTGGACGCGCTCATGAAGGCGCAGGCGAGCGGTGCGGTGCCGAAGTAGTGCAGACCGGCGGGCTGCTCGACGGCCGTGGCCTCACCAAGCGCTTTGGTGGGGTCACGGCCCTTAATGAGGTCGACTTCACCGTGCAGCAAGGAAAGGTGACGGCGCTGCTCGGTGAGAACGGCGCAGGGAAGTCGACGCTCGTCGCCTGCATGTCGGGCGCGCACCGTCCAGACGACGGCGCGCTGCTGGTCAACGGCTTGCCGGTGCGGTTTCGTTCACCCGACGACGCGCGCCGCGCGGGCATCGCAGTGGTCCATCAGGAGCCGCAAATGCTCGAGGCGCAGACCGTCGCCGCGAACATCTATCTGTCGCAGCTCGCATACCGGCGCTCGTGGACGTGGAGCGCCGGCTCGTTGAACGAGCGGGCGGCGCGGCATCTCCGGTCGTTGGGAATCGATGACCTCGATCCGGGCCGGCCGATGAGCACCGTCGCAGGTGCTCAGCGCCAGCTGGTCGAGATTGCTCGCGCTCTCATCCAGCAGCCCTCGGTGCTCTTCCTCGACGAGCCGAACGCGAGTCTCGGCGAGGAGGAGACCCATCGTCTCTTCGCCGTCGTACGTGAGCTGCGAGACCGCGGCGTGGGCGTCGTGCTCGTCAGCCACCGCCTGCGGGAGGTGTACGAGTTGTGCGACCACATCGTCGTCATGCGCGACGGGTTCAAGGTCGCAGACGACGCGGCGTCGGCTCTCCCGATCCGGGACGCGGTTCGCTTCATCATGGGAGAGGAGAAGGCGCTGCATCCCGTGGCCTCCACGCGAGCGTCGTCGAAGTCACGTCGGGCCGATGACGAGGCGCCTGTGCTCGAGCTCGAACACGTATCGGGACCCGGCTTCAGGGACGTCTCCCTCAGCATCCGGCCGGGCGAGATCGTAGGGATGGCAGGCCTCGTGGGCGCCGGCCGCACAGAGATCGCACTCGCCGTGATCGGAGCGGCACGGTTTACGTCGGGGCGCATGCTCGTGGCAGGCCGGCCCGAGCGCTTCCGGAGCCCAGCCGACGCTGTCAGGCGAGGCATTTCGTTCGTTCCCGAGGGGCGACGCGACGCCGTCTTCTATGGGCAATCCGTGGAGTTCAACGTGCGAGCGGGCATGTGGGGCCGTCGGACGCCGGGCGTGCGTCGCCTTCGAGCGAACGAGGCGAATCGCCGTGTTCGTGAGCTCTTCGCGCAGTTGTCGGTCAAGGCGGCCAGCCCGCGTGTTGGAGCGTCGACGCTCTCTGGCGGTAACCAGCAGAAGCTGCTGTTTGCGCGCGCGCTTGGCAGTCGACCACGGCTCCTGATCCTGGACGAGCCGACGCATGGAATCGACGTCGGCGTGAAGAGCGAGACGCACGAGCTGATACGGGAGCTCGCCGCGGAAGGAATCGCGATCTGGTTCATCTCGAGCGAAGCTGAGGAGATCATCGAGCTCGCGCAGCGCACGCTCGTCGTGCATCAAGGGCGCATCGTGGCCGAGCTCAGCGCGGAGGCGTCGATCGGGGACGTCGTCACGAGCAGCTTTGGCGAGGTCGAGCACGCGGGGGCAATGAGGTGACGACGAGGTCAGATATGGAGCCTCCGGTCGCGACGACTCCACCGCTCGATGAGCAGCCCGTCCCCACGCCGCCGCCGGCCGGGGCCGAGGTCATGTCGCCGCCGCTCCGACGGGTGCGCGGGCTCCTGCAAGGGTGGGGCTCCGAGCTCGTCGTCGCGGCCGTGATCGTCGTGCTCTCCGTCCTCATCGGGCTCGCCCAGCCGGTGTTCTTCTCGACCGAGAACCTACTCAACATCATCCAGTCCGTCGCGGTCGTGGGTATCGCCGCGATCGGCGCGACGTTCATCGTGATCTCCGCGAACCTCGACCTTTCCGTCGGTTCCACCATCAGTCTCTGCGGCCTCGTCTGCGCAATCGCGATGCAACACGGGCTGTCGTTTGTGCCCGCGATCGGCGTCGCGCTGCTCGCGGGCGCGGGCGTCGGCCTCGTGAACGGGCTGATCGTGACGATCGGCCGCGTCAACTCATTCATCGTGACGCTCGGGATGATGTCCGCGATCGAGGGTCTCGCTCTGCTCATCACCGGCGGCCATCCCGAGCCGATGCCGGACTCGACGGCCTGGCTCGGACAGAGCAATGTCGGCCCGGTGCCAATCAGCGTGATCGCTCTGCTCGGCATCACGGCGGGCGCGCAACTCTTCCTCTCGTACACGATTGCCGGCAAGCGCATCACGGCCATCGGCGACAACTACCGTGCCGCGTACCTCTCGGGTATCCCGGTGCGCACGACGACCGTGCTCTCGTTCATTATCGGGGGCGCGACGGCGGCGTTTGCCGGTGTGCTGCAGGCGAGCTCCCTCGCCAACGCGCAACCGAACGCCGGAGCCGGGATGGTGCTGACGATAGTGGCCGGCGTCATCATCGGCGGAACGAGCCTCATGGGCGGCCGCGGTAGCGTCATAGGAACGCTGCTCGGGGCAACGCTGCTCGGTGTGATGAGTAACGCGTTCGTTCTTCTCGCACTGAACCCGGAGATCCAGGTGATAAGCGTCGGGGCCGTTGTCATCGCCGCGGCGCTATTCGATCAGTGGCGGCTCCGCCGCGGGGGCTGACCCCCGGGTCAGAGATCTCGCCTACGCCGCGATCCCCGTGAGCCGCTCGCTCAGCTCCCGCAGCCGGCGGCGGGCGTGCGGGTCGTAGGCCTGCGAGTGCGCTCGTGCTTCGACAAGCCGGTCGAAGTAGCGGCCGCTCACGTCTGCGAGCTCGGGATCC
>JAOPYX010000068.1 GCA_025964535.1 Actinomycetes bacterium
TTGTCGCGGACCCAGGCGGCGATCGGCTCGCGCACGGCCATCGCGCCGAGCGGCACGTAGCCGGAGTTGATGCCCTTCGCCATCGTGACGATGTCGGGCACGACGTCCCAGTGGTCGCACGCGAACCACTTGCCGGTACGGCCGAAGCCGGCCATCACCTCGTCCGCGATCAACAGGATCCCGTGACGGTCGCACACCGCGCGGATCGACTGGAGGTAGCCGTCGGGCGGAACGATGATGCCGTTCGTCCCGGTGACGGGCTCGAGGATCACCGCTGCAACGGTGTTCGCGCCCTCGTACTGGAGGATCTCCTCGAGGTGCGGGCCGCCGGTGCACACGGGGCACGGGTCGGGGTGGCCGGCGGAGCAGCGGTACGTGTACGGATCGAACATCCGCACGACTCCCGGGATGCCGGGCTCGGCCGGCCACCGGCGCGGGTCGCCGGTGAGCGTGATCGCGCCCGCGGTCGCACCGTGGTAGCTGCGGTAGCGGGCGATGACCTTGTGACGGCCCGTGTACCAGCGCGCGAGCTTGATCGCGTTCTCGTTCGCCTCCGCGCCGCCATTCGTGAAGAACGTCATCGAGATGTCGCCCGGCGTCACCTCGGCGATGAGGCGACCGAGCCGCGAGCGCGGCTCGGTCGCCATGCCGGGGCCGATCGTGCAGAGCTTGTCGGCCTGTTCCTTGATCGCCGCGACGAGCTTCGGGTGCTGGTGCCCGATCGAGACGTTGACGAGCTGAGACGCGAAGTCGAGGTACCGCTTGCCGTCGTAGTCCCAGAAATAGCGGCCTTCGGCACCGGCGACGGGCAGCGGGTTGGTCGCGTCCTGCACCGACCACGAGTGCAGGACGTATCGCTTCGCATCCTCGCGGACTTGCGCGCCCAGCTGTGAGTTCGTCTCTGTCGTCGCCACGGTGTCTCCTCTGTCGCTCGCGCCGAGATCGTAGCTCTACCCGACGCCGGGGCTCGGTGCGTATGCCCCGAGGAGGTCAGGGCCGATGACCTGCTGCTGGACAGCCGCCTGCCCGAGGTAGCACTGCCAGATCAGCCCATCCGACTGGAGGGAGCGGCAGCCGCCGTTGACGTGCTTCGACGCGTCGACCGTCGGCTCGACCGTGCCCTTCAGGTCGCTCACCTCGGGCGAGGGGATCGGGTGTGCGAGGACGCAGTGGTACTCGACGTCCTGCGTCACGACGGTGCACGTCGGGTCGGTGCCCTGGAGCATCTTCGTGCCCGCCGGCAGGCTCGCGGCGACGTCGGCGTTCGTGATGAGCAGGCTCGCTCCGATCGCGAGCCCCGGAATGGCGAGAGCGAGCACGGCGATCGCGAGTACGAGCTTGCGAGGCCGTGCACGACGGCGCGGCTGCCGAGTTGCCGCCGCGACGGCCGATTCGAGGGAGTCGCCGAGATCGCGCAGCTCCGGGAAGACGTTCGTCATTGTGGTGCCTCCGTTGTCTGTAGAAGTCGCTCGCGCAACGCGTTCAGGCCGCGATGCACGCGGACCCGCGCCGCGCCGGATGTCGTGCCGATCGCCGCAGCAACCTCCGCGTAGGGGAGGTCTTCGACGATCCGCAGCTCGATCGCTCGTCGTAGCTCGGGGGGAAGATCGGCGAATGCCTCGTCGAGCCCCTCGACCCACAGGCTGCTCGGTTCGGCAGGGGCTTCACTGCGGATCAGCCCGAGCTGCGTCCGCGCCTGCTCTTCGAGTCGTCCCTTCCGCACGGATGCGATGAGCACGTGCCGCGCGATCGCATAGAGCCATGGCGCGGCAGAGCCGTCGGCGAGGTCGCGGAAGCGATCCCGCGAAAGCCAGACCTGGGCGAAGGTCTCGGCCGTCAGATCGAGCGCCGCGTCACGGTTGCGCGTCCGGCCGAGCTGGAAGCGGTGGATCCGCTCGCAATACCGGTCGTACAGCTCCCGGAATGCGCTTGCGTCCTTTCCGGCTGCGGCGAGCAGCTCGGCGTCGGTTCTCAGCATGCGTTCCTCATAGTCGTTCCTCCATCGTCGCTTGCATGGAAGAGATGGCGCCTGGGAGGCAATGCGTTACAGAGCAGCGCTACGCTGCCTGTGACAAGGAGGAGGACCCGAAGATGACCGAGCTTGCAACCCCGCCCGTCGAGGAGCACACGGGCGTCACGAGGATCAGCCACTGGATCGGCGGCCGCACGGTAGCCGGGACGTCGGGCCGCACGAGCCCGGTGTACAACCCCGCGACCGGGCGGCAGACGGGGGCACTCGACCTCGCGACCGTCGAAGAGGTCGACGCGGCCGTTCAGACGGCGAAGCAGGCGTTCGAGAGCTGGCGTTCCGTCTCGCTCGCGAAGCGCGCGGAGCTCTTCTTCAACATCCGCGAGCTCGTGCACGCGCGACGCGAGGAGGTCGCGAAGATCCTCACCTCCGAGCATGGCAAGGTCCTCTCCGACGCGATGGGGGAGGTCACGCGCGGCCTCGAGGTGATCGAGTTCTGCTGCGGGCTGCCGACCCTGCTCAAGAGCGATTTCTCCGAGCAGGCGTCGAGTGGGATCGACGTCTACTCGATCCGTCAGCCGCTCGGCGTCGTGGCGGGAATCACGCCGTTCAACTTCCCCGTGATGGTGCCCATGTGGATGTGGGCGCCGGCGATCGCGTGCGGCAACACGTTCGTGCTCAAGCCGTCGGAGAAGGATCCGTCGGCGTCGATCTGGACGGCTGAGCTGCTGAAGGAAGCGGGCTTGCCGGACGGCGTGTTCAACGTCGTGCACGGCGACAAGGTCGCAGTCGACGCGGTGCTCGAGCATCCGGACGTCGCCGCGGTCTCGTTCGTCGGCTCGACGCCGATCGCGCGGTACGTCTACGAGACCGCGACGTCGAGAGGCAAGCGCTGCCAGGCGCTGGGCGGGGCGAAGAACCACATGATCGTGCTGCCGGACGCTGACGTCGACATGGCGGCCGATGCCGCGGTCTCCGCGGCGTACGGCTCCGCCGGCGAGCGTTGCATGGCGGTCTCGCAGGTCGTCGCGGTCGGCAATGTCGCCGAGCCGCTGATCGACGCGATCAAGGAGCGGATCCCGAAGGTGAAGGTCGGCGACGGCATGGATCCGTCGTCGGAGATGGGACCGCTCGTCACGAAGGAGCATCGCGACAAGGTCGCCGCGTATGTCGCCGGCGCGAACGCCGAGGGTGGGAATGTGCTCGTCGACGGCCGCGACGGCGCCCCGGAGGACGGCTTCTTCCTCAAGCCGTCGCTCATCGACAACGTGAAGCCGGGAATGAAGGCGTACGAGGACGAGATCTTCGGGCCGGTGCTCGGCGTCACACGCGTCGGAACGTATGAAGAGGCGGTGCGGCTCGTGAACGACAACCCGTACGGCAACGGCACGGCGATCTTCACGCGCGACGGCGGTGCCGCGCGGCAGTTCCAGTTCGACGTGCAGGCCGGGATGGTCGGCATCAACGTTCCGATCCCGGTGCCGGTGGCGTACTACTCCTTCGGTGGCTGGAAGGCGTCGCTCTTCGGCGACCGCCACATCTACGGGCCGGAGGGGATCGACTTCTACACGCGCGGCAAGGTCGTCACGTCACGCTGGCCCGACCCGGCCACGTCGTCGGTCGATCTCGGCTTCCCACAGACGCGCTGACGTGCTGAGCTGGCTCGGCATCGGCGCGCTCTACCTGATCGGCATCGGGTTCTTCCGCTGGATCGGCGGCGTCGCCGCGGCCTCCGACGCGATCGCGCAGTGGGGTCACGCGACCGCAGAGCGCCGGCGGCGCTCGCTGGCCACGCATCGTTCCTGATTCGCAGGGTCGTGACCCGGTCGCAACGCGACCGGGTCACGTGTCCACGTCCTAGCGGCCGATGACGTTGCGGAGCTCGGCCACGGTCGGGGCGGGCAAGCCGGGCGGGAGGTGCTCCTTGATGTTCTCGTCGAAGAAGCGCTGCCAATCGTCGCGTGCGTCCCATATCTCGACCACGGTGACGCCGTCGGGCGACACGGTTGCGGTGTGGGAGATGAAGCCGGGAGTGGCGAGCAACGGTTCCTTCTGCTGCGCAGCCATCGAGTCGTAGGCCTCCCCTGGGAGGCCTGGGATGTGGGTTGTGACTGAAACTGCCATGTCGTGTCTCCTTTGTTACGCCGGTGGGGCGGGGGTGAGACCGTGGCGTCGCATGACCTCGCCGACGGCGGCGCGATCGGGCGGGCCGCCTGCGGCGGCGTTCACCACCGCTCCTACCTCGCGGAAGTAGTCGGGACCGAGGATGCCGGGCGTCACGATCGCAAGCACCTTCGCGTCCTGCGCGCCGACGTTGTCGAACCGGTGCACAGCGCCGCGCGGGATGCAGATTGCCTCGCCGGGACGGAGCTCGGTCGTCTCGCCCTCGACCGTCCAGGTCGAGACGCCCTCCAATCCGTAGACCGTCTCCTCGTATCCATCGTGGCTGTGCGCCCCGGGCAGGGCCGCGCCCGCCGGGATGAAGCACTCGAAGACTGCGGCTCCGCCGTTCGAGTCAGCGCCCTCGATGAGGAAGCGCACGCCGAGTGCGCCGATGCGGATCGTCTCGTTCGTCGCGGTGCTCATACCGGTGTCCTCCGTCGTCGGTAAAGTAACTTGACGGACGCTACAAGGCGTGCGACGATCCGTCAAGTCTCTTGACTCAATCCAGCCCAATCGGTCCACAGCTCATCGGCTCGCTTCTGCGAATGCCATGGGAAACGCTGCGTCAGCGGCAGCTGGAGGGGCTGCACGCGCGCGGGTTCACCGATCTTCACCCCGCGCACCTGACCGTGTTCCAGTATCCGGGCCCCCACGACGTGCGCCCGCTCGACCTCGCCACGAGGACACGCATGTCGAAGCAGGCAATGAATCACTTGCTCGGCCAGCTGGAGCGGCTCGGCTACGTCACGCGCCGCGCCGACCCGGAGGATCACCGGTACACGCGCGTCGACCTCACGCCTCGGGGCGATGCGACGATCAGGGCGATCCGCGAGATCATCCTGGAGGTCGAGGCCGAGTGGGAGGCGGAGGTCGGCCCGAAGCGCTTCACGCAGCTGAAGCGCCTGCTCGCCGAGCTCGCCGCTACAGCGGCGGTGCGAACGTAACGGGCTCGCCGAGCAGCGTCGTCGTGGCCGGCGTCGTCTCCGCGACGACACGCCCACGGCGGATCACCCAGCGCCGAGCCGGATGCAACCGCATCACCTCGATTGCGCTCGGCGCGTCGAACACGACGAGGTCGGCGGGCTTGCCCTCCTCGATTCCGTACTCGTCTTCGACGGCGAGCGTCTTCGCGCCACGCTCGGTGGCGCAGCGCAGCATCTCGACGATTTCGTCGCGTCCGCTCATGTAGGTGAAGTGCAACGCGAGGCTCGCAGCCTCGACCATGTCGGCGCGGCCGAGCGAGTACCAGGGGTCCATGATCACGTCGTTGCCGAGCGAGACGTTGACGCCGGCGGCGAGCAGCTCCTTCAGCTGCGCGAAGCCGCGACGTTTCGGATAGACGTCGAGGCGACCCTGGATGAGCGAGTTCGCGAACGGGTTGACGACGACGTTGATGCCGGCGCGCTTCAGGAAGCCGTGCAGCTTCGACGAGTAGTACGGCTCGTAGGAGCCCATCGCGGTGCAGTGACTCGCGGTCACGCGTCCGCCGAGCCCGTACTTCACGGTGTCGTCGGCCATCACCTCGAGAAAGCGGCTGTTCGGGTCGTCGGTCTCGTCGCAATGAACGTCGACGCGCCGTCCGTACTGCTTCGCCAGCTCGAAGACGCGATGTACTTCCTTCAGGCCCAGCTCCGACGTCGGCTCGTAGTGCGGAATTCCACCGACGCAGTCGACGCCGAGTCGCAGCGCGTTCTCGAGCCGTTCATCGTCGCCCTCCCGCGCGAAGATGCCGTCCTGGGGGAACGCGGTGACCTGAATCGTGCAGAGGTCGGCGACCTCGTCGCGCAGTCGCAGCAGGCCGCGCACCATCGCCTCGTTCTCACCCGAGACATCGGCGTGCGCGCGGATGAACATCGTTCCCTGCGCGACCGACCAGCGGACGATCTCGTGCGCGCGATCGAAGACGTCCTGCTCGGTGAGGCTCGGCTTCAGCTCGCCCCACACATTGATTCCCTCGATGAGCGTGCCGGACTCGTTCCAGCGCGGGGTGCCCGCAGTCAGCGAGGCGTCGAGGTGGAGATGGCAGTCGACGAGCGGCGCGGTGACGAGGCGTCCATCTGCCTCGAGCTCGTGTGCGCCGTCGGCGGCAAGCGATTCGCCGATCCGCGTCCAGCGTCCGTCCTGGGCGAGCAGGTCGACGAGCCTGCCGTCGAGCAGACGCGCGTTGCGCACGACGAGGTCACCGCTCATGCGGGCGAGAGTCTATGGCGCGCGGAAGGAGAGGGTGAACGCACCTGTTCGGCCCCACGGGTCGATCGCCGTGACACGGAGCCGAATGAGTGTTCGCGTCGGAACCGCGCGTCCCGAGAATCGCAAGCGCACAGGGAACCCGCCGGAGTTGAGGACGAGCACCTGGACGGTGCGCGTCGAGCCGCCGCCGAGCGGTATGGAGAAGCGGGAGCCGGGTTTCAGGATCGGCGGCTGCTTGCCGCCCGTCGACAGCACGTTCGCGTAGAGGTGCGACTGCGAGCTCGTCGAGAGGCGCGTGACGAGGAGGATCGTTCCGTCGCGCTGGCGCGACACGCGCAGCGGAGTCATCGGGCGGACGACCGGCGCCTTCGGCGAGATCCGTCGTGGATCGCCCCAGCGGCCGGGACGGAAGAGCGCGATGTGTCCGGCCTGTCGCGTCAGCACGTGGATCACGCCTCCGGCCTCATACGTTCCCTGCTGGAGGTTGCCGGGCAGCGACGGCGTGGTGAGCGCAGCGATGGGCACCCAGATCTTGTCGTCGGTCGAGAATGCGACCACCTGCCCAGGGGGCGCGGCCGCGTAGGCGACATCGAGCGGCCACGGTAGCGTGCTCTGGCTGGGAGCGAGCGTCAACGACAAGCCTGTTCCCGGAATCGCGGGCGTGGTCTCACCGGGTTCGAGCGTCACGCCGGCGCCGGTCGGCACCGCGCCCGGCTGCCACGTCACCGTGGCGCGTCCGTCGGTGGTCACGACGGCGCCGGCTGCGCCGGGCTGCGCGACGAGTGATCCGGTCACGGCTGTCGGGACGGGCGCGAGGGCGACGACGGCGGTCGTCGGTGCAGTGGCCGACTGAGAGCCGCCCTTGCCCGTCGCGGTCACGACGACCGAGAGGGTCGTTCCGGCGTCGCCGGGAGTGAGGGCGTAGGAGGAGGCCGTTGCGCCGGGCAGGGCAGAGCACGCGGCACCGGCCGGATCGCAGCGGCGCCACGCGAACGCGAACGTGGTGGGCGACCCGCCCCAGGTGCCCGCGGACGCGGTCAGCGTCTGGCCGACCTGCGCCGGGCCGGTCACTTGCGGCGCGGCCAGCACGGAAGGCGCAGCCGAGCCACCCGCACCGGACGGCGTGACCGCGAGCGTCACCGGCGCCGAGGCGACGGCGCTGCCGCTCGGCGCCACTGCAGTGACGGTGAGCGCGAGCGCATGGCCGACGTCGGTCACCGTCGGGGTGTACGCCTCGAGCGTCGCGCCGGCGATCGGCAGGCAGCCGGCGCCGGCTGCGTCGCAGCTCTGCCACTGATAGTTGAACGCGACCGGCTTGCCGCCGCTCCACGAGCCCGGCACGGCGGCGAGCTTTGCGCCGGCCTTCGCCGTGCCGACGATCGTCGGCGGCACGCTCGGCACGGGCGGGCCGCCGGGAAACGACTTGATCGCGAACGGAATCACGCTCAGCCCGTTTGCGCGATCGCCGTCCACGCAATGCGCGATGCCCGGCACCGACTCGCACCTCGACCACTGCCAGAACGTCCATCCGCGCCCGCTCCAGTTGGACGCCGGGACGAGCGGTCCGGCAGCCGTCGTCCAGTGTGCGATCCACAGCGGATGCCCGCTGCCGGCGACGGTCGGCGTATCGCCGAGCGACGTCTTCCAGAAGTTCGGCGACGCATAGACGAGTGCGTTGACGCCTGTGCGCGCTGCAACCTCGTCGAGCCATGCCTGCGTCCAGCGAACGAGCGCGGGTTGCGCGAGGCCGCCGTTCGCTTCGAGGTCGAGGACGGGGGGCAGGTCTCCCGGCTTCGGCTGCGCGACGTTCACGAAGCGGTCGGCTTGCGCGATCGCGCTCGAGACGACCGCTGCGTCGCCCGATCCCGTCGGTCGGCCGAAGTGGTACGCACCGAGGCGCAAGCCAACGCCCTGCGCGCCTGCACGGTTGACGGCGTACGTGATGTCGGTGTACCCCGTGCCCTCGGTCGCCTTGGCGAACATGAAGCTGTTGCCGTCGTCGCCGACCTGGAGCCAGTCGATCGATCCCTGCCAGTTCGAGACGTCGATGCCCTTGGCATACGTCGCCGCCTCGGCAGGCACACCGAAGGCCAGCGCGGCCACGAGCACCGCCATCGTCCGTCCCACCATCGACCCCACGTGGGGAGGCTAGAGAGGGGATGTTTGGAGCGCGTTAGGAAGCTCCCGGGATAGGCTCGCACCGTGGCACAGCCCCCGTATCGTCCGTTGGATGCCCAGGTGATTCCTCGCTTCGCCGGAATCCGCACGTACATGCGCGCGCCGCATGTGACCGAACTTGCTGGCGTCGACGCCGTCGTCTACGGCATTCCGTTCGATACCGCGACGAGCTACCGCACTGGTCCGCGGTTCGGCCCGGAGGCGATCCGTTCGGCGTCGGCGTTGATCCGCCCGTACAACCCCGGCCTTGGCGTCAACGTCGTCGACGCGCTCTCACTCGTCGACTACGGCGACGTGCCGGTCTCGCCGGGCGACACAGAGCGCACGTATGCGCAGGTCGAGGAGGCGCTCGTCCCCGTCGTCGATGCCGGCATCTTCCCGGTTGCGCTCGGCGGAGACCATTCGATCACGCTCGCGGAGCTGAGGGCGCTCGCGCGTCGCTACGGACCACTCGCACTCGTGCAGCTCGACTCGCACGGCGACACGTGGGAGCAGTACTTCGGCCAGAGGTTCTTCCACGGGACGACGTTCAAGCGTGCCGTCGAAGAAGGCGTCATCGATGCTGCCTCGTCGGTGCAGGCCGGCATGCGCGGCTCGCTCTACGGCGCCGAGGACATCGACGTCGCCAAGGACATGGGCTTCACGGTGCTGACGACCGACGAGCTGCGCGATCTCGGCGCAGCCGCTTACGGCAAGCTCGTGCTGGATACCGTCGGCGACAGGCCCGTGTTCATGTCGTTCGACATCGACTTCCTCGATCCGGCGTTTGCGCCCGGTACGGGAACGCCCGAAGTCGGCGGTTTCTCGACGGCGGAGGCGCTCGCGTTCCTTCGCGCATTGCGCGGCGTCAAGCTCGCCGGCTGCGACGTCGTCGAGGTGTCGCCGCCGTACGACGGTCCCGGCATGCAGACCGCGCTTGCCGCGGCGAACGTGGTGTACGACCTCCTGTCGCTCCGCGCAATCGCCGGAGCGCCGGAGGCGCGCGCATGAGCTGGCTCGGGGAGAGCGCTGCGCTCGCTTGTCTGACCTTCGACGTCGACGCGGAGGCGCCGATCCTCGTCGAGAGCGGTCTCTACGCGCGCAATGCCGGTGTGATGTCGCATCAGGCGTACGGCCCGCTCGTCGGCGTGCCGCGCATTCTCGACTTGCTGCGCGAGTACTCGCTGCCGGCGACGTTCTTCGTGCCGGGCTGGACGGCCGACCGCTATCCGAAGGTTGTCGAGGCGATCCTCTCCGCCGGTCACGAGGTCGGGCATCACTCCTATGCGCACAAGTCGCCGTTCGCGCTCATCGAGGACGAGGAGCGCGCCGATTTCGAGCGCGCGCTCGCATCGCTACGTGCGATCGGCGCCGAGCCAAAGGGCTTCCGCTGTCCGAGCTGGGAGCCAGGCTGGCGCACGCCGCAGATCGTCGCCGACTACGGGCTCGAGTACGACTCCTCGCTGATGGACTCCGACAAGCCGTACGTGCTCGACACGGGGGCGGGGGAGATCGTCGAGCTGCCCGTGCACTGGTCGCTGGACGACTGGGAGCAGTACGCCTACATTCCCGACCCGCCGTTCCGCTCGGCGATCGAGGCGCCCACCAAGGTGCTCGACCTCTGGACGAGCGAGCTCGATGCGATGCGCCGCTACGGGTGCCTCTTCGTGCTCACGTGCCATCCGTTCCTTTCCGGGAGGCCGCACCGGGTCGAAGTGCTTCGCACGCTGATCGACCGTGCGCTCGCCTTCGGCGACGTCGAGTTCGTCGGGTGCGCCGAGGCTGCCCGACGTGCGCGGGAGGACGCGAACATCGAGCGGAAGACGTTGACGCCCGTGATCGTCGAGCCCGGCCTGTATCCGGAGTAGCCGAGCTGCTCCTGGACTCCGTCTGACGGCAGGCGGAGAATCCGGGCGACTCGTCGGGCCGACAGGGAGGAACCGCCATGGAGCAGCATCACAGCGAGCTGGCCGAGGCCGTCCAGCTGGACGAACACGGCATCGCGCCGATTCCCGCAGCGGATCGGACGTCGACGCCGATGCAGCAGTTCTGGATCTGGTCGGGGGCGAACATCGCGCCGATCAACTGGATCCTCGGGGCGCTCGGGATCATTCTCGGCCTGAGCGTCGTCGAGACGTTGCTCGTGCTCGTCGTCGGCAACCTCGTCGGGTGCGCGTTCTTCGGCCTCTTCTGCGTCATGGGCCATCGCACGGGCGTGAACCAGATGGTGCTCTCGCGTGCGGCGTTCGGCCGCCGCGGCGCCTACCTGCCCGCCGTAGCGCAACTGCTGATGACGATGGGGTGGCTCGGCGTCAACACGTGGGTCGTGCTCGACCTCGTGCTCGGGATCTTCAAGCACATGGGCTACGACCACCCGGGCACGGGCACGAAGTACGCGGTCGGGATCGGCATCATGGCCGTTCAGTGCGTGATCGCGATCGTCGGGTTCTACCTCATCCAGTCGTTCGAGAAGTACACGGTGCCGGTCGCCGTGGTGATCGTGATCGTGATGAGCATCCTCGCGTGGACGAAGGTGAACGTCGTGTGGGGGCACTCGACGGCACACGGCTCCGACAAGCTCACCGCCGTCACGCAGCTGCTGACCGCGATCGGCGTCGGTTGGGGCATCACGTGGCTCACCTGGTCGTCCGACTACACCCGGTTCATCAAGCCCGGCGTCAGCGACAAGAAGGTGTTCTGGACGACCGCGTCGGCGATCTTCATCCCGACGGTCTGGCTGGGCTTCCTCGGCGCGACGATCGCGAGTGCCGGCGTCTCGAGAGATCCCGCCGACTTCGTCACCGCCGCGTTCGGCGCCTTTTCGATCCCGGTGCTCTTCCTCGTGATGCACGGGCCCGTGGCAACGAACATCCTCAACCTGTACTCCGCGACGCTTGCGGCGCTCTCGCTCGATCTGAAGCTCGCGCGCTGGAAGGTCAGCGTCGCCGTGTCGATCGTAGGCACCGGCGTCCTGATCTGGTTCATCCAGTCGGCGAGCTGGGCGACGCGCTTCGACCAGTGGCTTGCGTCGGTCGTGCTCTGGATCTCGGCGTGGGCCGGCGTGATGGTCGTGGATTACCTCGTGTTCCGTCGCGGCAAGATCGACGTTGACGCGCTCTACGCGTCGCCGGAGACGTCGATCTACGGCGACGTGAACTGGGCCGCCGTGATCGCGATGCTCAGCGGGCTCGTCGCCGGCTGGGCGTGGGGTTACGGGCTCGTCCCGGCGCTCCAGGGTCCGATCGCGAAGGCGACGCACAACGTCGACCTCTCGTGGCTCACGGGCTTCGGGGTGGCAGCGATCCTGTACTACGTGCTGCGGCCCTTCGTCATGAAGGAACCGGCGCCGCACGCCGCGCCTACCGTCTGATCGAGCGTTGAGAACGGGGGCCGTCGCTCGCGACCGGCGTCGCGGGCCACGGCCCCCGAGGAGTGCTAGTGGTGGCCGACCGGCACCTGCACGCCGCTCCCGAAGATGTTGCTCGCGAGACCGGCGGCCGTGAACGGGCCGTTCACGAAGACGCCGAAGTGCTCGTCGTTGATGAAGTTGCCGGAAATCGTGCCGCTGCTCGGGTCGACCGTGAGGATCGCGATTCCGACGGTCGCCTTGCTGTCGGCGTCGGGATCGACGCCGTTGCCGGAGATCGTGTTGCCCACGATGGCGTTGCCCGAGACATTCTGCCCGGGGGCGTGCGCGTGGATTGCGATGCCTGCCTCGCCGTTGTTCCGCACGGTGTTCCCGGTCACCTGGTTGTTGTAGGAAGCCATCCCTGGCGCGGGCGCGAACATGCCGATGCCGGCACCGCCGTTGCGCTCGGTCACATTCCCGAGGATGAGGTTGCCGTAGACGCCCGCCCTGCTCGGATCCGTCGTCGCGAGGGGATTGTGCGACGGCAGCGTGATCCCGCAGTCCTCGGCGTTGTCGTGGATGTTGTTCGATGCGACGAGGTTGTCATGCGTCGGTCCGACCTCGTCGGTGAGGAGAACGCCGCCGACATTGTTGTGGATGTCGTTGTTCACGACGCGGGACGATGCGACTCCCATCAGGTGCACCGCCTCGCCGCAGTCGCCCGGCACGTCGCCGACCTTGGTGCAGGCCGGCGTCACGGTCGTGTTCGCGCCCCGGTCGTTGCCCATCACGGTGTTGTTCAGGATCCCGAGGTTCGACGTCGAGACCGCGAGGATGCCCTCGCCGATCGCGTTCTCGACCGTGAATCCCTGGACGATGCTGCCCGCGGAAGCCGGGCCGGAGAGGATGATCCCGTTGATCTTCCCGCTCGCGTCGATCGTTGCGCCGTGCCCGTCGAGCACCAGTTGCCTGCTGACGGTCACCTGCTCCGGGTACGTTCCCGGGCCGACGACGATCATCGAGCCGGCACCCGCTTGGGCGACGGCACGACCGATCGTCTTACACGGCGCCGCCGCTGAGCACGAGTTCGAGTCGCTGCCGCTCGGCGAGACGCTGAAGACGCCGGTCGAGGGATCGACGGCCGTTCGTGCCGCGGCAGTGCTTGCCGCGAAGAGGACGAGCGCGACCGCCGCAGCTGCCATGCCGCCCCGGAGGATGTGTCGCGAAGCCTGCGCAGCCATGCCTGGCATGCGGGCCTCCTTCCGCCTGGGTATTTCGCCCGGCCGCGCTCCTTCCAACAACCGAGCCTGGACCCGGCGGATCGTCGCCGAGCCCAGGACGGTTCCGCGTCACCCGGCGAGGGTGCCGCTCCGCGCGGGCTTCAGCTCTTCGCCGAAGCGCGCGCGGCTCACGAACTGCCCGATTCCCGCGGAGGCGACGAGCTCGTCGTTTTCGACGAGCACGTGCCCGCGGAGCAGCACGACCTGGGGCGTCCCCGTCACGGAGGTTCCCTCATAGAGGTTGTAGTCCGCTTTCGAGTGGTGCGTCGCGGCCGAGATCGTGACCTGCTTCTCGGGGTCGAAGATCACGAGGTCCGCGTCGGAGCCGACGGCGACGGTGCCCTTGCGCGGATAGAGGCCGAAGAGCTTCGCCGGGTTCGTGGCGAGCAGCTCGACCATCCGGTTGAGGCTGATCCGTCCCGTGCGCACGCCGAACTCGTGGATCATCTGCAGCCGGTTCTCGAGCCCGGGGCCGCCGTTCGGGATCTTCGAGAAGTCGTCCTTGCCGAGCGTCTTCTGCCCGTGGAAGAGAAATGCGCAGTGATCGGTCGAGATCACCGACAGCGCGTCGTTCCGTACCGCGTTCCAGAGAACGTCGTGGTTGGACTTGTCGCGCACCGGCGGCGAGTAGACGTACTTCGCGCCTTCGAAGTTCGGCTTCGCGATGTCGTCGAGGCTGTTGAAGAAGTACTGCGTGCACGTCTCGCCCCAGACGTCCCAGCCCTGCTCCCGCGCGCGCGCGATCGGCTCGACCGCTTCCTTGCACGTCACGTGCACGACGTACAACGGCGCGCCGCTGAGGTGCGCCAGCTGGATCGCGCGGTTCGTCGCCTCGCCTTCGGCCTCGGGAGGCCGCGTGAGTGCGTGGTAGAGCGGCTCGGTGTTGCCGGCCGCGAGCGCCTCCTTGACGAGCACGTCGATCACGTCGCCGTTCTCTGCATGCACCATCACGAGCGCGCCGGTCTTCGCTGCGACCTCCATGGTGCGGAAGAGGGTCTCGTCGTCGACCATCAGCGCGCCCTTGTACGCCATGAAGAGCTTGTAGGAGGTGATGCCCTGGTCGGGCAGCGTCGCGAGCTCCTCCAAGGTGCCGCCGTGCTCGAGATCCGTGACCGCCATGTGGTAGCCCATGTCGATCACCTGCTTGCCGTTCGCCTTCGAGCGCCACTCCTCGAGTGCTTGCCCGAAGGTCTGCCCCTGCGGTTGGATGATGAAGTCGACGTGACATGTCGTACCGCCGAACGCGGCCGCCGTCTGCCCGGCCTCGACGTCGTCGATCGTCACCGTCCCGCCGAACGGCATGTCGAGATGCGTGTGCGGGTCGACGCAGCCCGGCAGCACGTACTTGCCGGCGGCGTCGA
>JAOPYX010000070.1 GCA_025964535.1 Actinomycetes bacterium
GCGTTGACGCGGATCCCCTTCGTGGAGACCTCGCGCGCGAGCGCCTTCGTCAGGCCGATCACGCCGGCCTTGCTGGCGCTGTAGTGCACCATCTCGGTTCCGCCGATCTGCCCGAGCTGAGATGCGACGTTGATCACGTTGCCGCTGCCACGCTCGAGCATGCGCGGCAGCACGAAGCGGGTGCAGAGGAAGACACCGCGCAGGTTGATCGAGAGGACGCGGTCGAATTCCGACACGGGCAGCTCGTGGAAGAGGTGCTGGCTGAACGTGCCCGCGTTGTTGACGAGGATGTCGACGTCGCCGAGCTCCGCGTACGCGCGATCGACCATCGCTCGCACCTGCTCCTCGTCCGAGATGTCGGTCGGGACGAAGAGCGCCTTCCTCCCCGCCGCCTCGATCTGCCGGATCACCGGTGCGGCGACATCCTCGGCGAGCCGGTCGGCGATGACGACGTCGGCGCCTTCGGCGGCGAATGCGGCCGCGATGGCGCCGCCGATCCCTCTCGCGCCGCCGGTGACGATTGCGACCCTGTCGCGCAACTTGTCCATGTTCTCCTCTGGGTCGATTGGACGGTTCAGGCTGTGCGCGCGCCGACGCCCGCCCAGACCCCGAGAACCTCGTCGGCGGACGCGATGTCGAAGCGGTGGCGCATCAGCAGGAGCGACGCATCGTGCTGCACGCGGTCGTCGCTTGCGACGCAGTCCTCGGCGACCACGACGTAGTAGTCGTTGAAAAGCGCGTCGCGGGCGGTCGACTCGACGCAGCCCTCGGTGGTGCAGCCGGTCATCACGACCGACTGGATCCCGTTCGAGCGCAGCAGCATGTCGAGGTTCGTGCCCCAGAAACCGCTCGAGCGGTACTTCTTGACGATCAGGTCGCCGTCGCGCGGGGCGAGCTCGTCGATGATGCCCTGCCCCTCGGAGCCGTCCGCCGTGTACGCGAGCGGCTCGACGTCGCCGTGGTTCGACAGGTGCATGCGCATGTTGAAGCGGATCTGCGCCGGGGACTCGCTCGCCCGGTTCGGTAGCACCGTCATCTGGATGTAGATGATCGGGACATCCGCGGCCCGCGCGCCCTCGATCAGGCGCGCGAGCCGCGGGATCATCGGCGGGTACATCGAGATGTCGACCCCGAGCTGGTCGAACGCCCACCCCGGCACGCAGAAGTCACGCTGCATGTCGACGACGACGAGCGCCGTGTGCGACGGGTCGACGAGCTCCGAGAGCTCGGTGAAGACCTGCTTGCCTTCGATCTCGATCATCCGCTTACCTCCGACTCAGACGGGAGCCGACGCGAGCCGTCCCTCCGCGAAGTCTCCGTCCTCCTCCTCGGCGAGCACCGAGCCGACAGCCGCCAGCTTCTCCGGCGACTTCGACCGGAAGTAGAAGTAGGTGGCGATGCCGAGCACGACCCAGACGAGCACGATGTATGGAACGAGGTTGTACGGATACGACTGCCCCGGCTTCGCCACGAAATAGAGCGGGTACGCGAGAGCCAAGATGCCGAGGATCGGCAGGATCACGTGCAGGAAGACGTTCCGCTCCGGATCCTTGGCGAAGTATCGGATCAACGCGAGGTTCGCCATGATGTACACCAGGACGATCGCCACGGTGCCGAGCGAGCCCGTCCAGCCGTAGACGTCGGTGACGCCGGAACCGAGCCACGCGGCGAGACCGATCCCGATCGCGATGGACGACGCCGTGAGCGTGTAGATCGCGACGTGCGGCGAATGGAACTTGCTGTGCACGCGGCCGAGCGCGGGCGGCAGCACACGCTCGCGGCCCATCGCGAAGAGCACGCGGACCGTCGCGTTCTGCACGGCGAGGAAGCACGAGAAGAGACCGAGGATCGCCGCGATGTCGACGATCTGCGTCATCCATGACGCGTAGTGCTTGGCGAGCGTCGGGAAGGGCGTCGAGTCGCCGAGGAACGCCTTCATCTGCACCGGGTCGTTGAGGTGATAGCCGGCTGCGAGCGCGTACATCATGAAGACGTAGAAAACGCCGATGATGATCATCGCGCCGAAGACCGCACGCGGGATGCTTCGTTTGGCATCTCGCGTTTCCTCGCCGAGCACCGCGGCCGATTCGAAGCCGATGAACGACAGGATGCCGAACACGGCGCCGATCCCGACGCCGCTCAAGTGGTGCGGCGATGCCGAGGGTGAGAAGTAGTGCGCCGTGTTGCCGCCTCCCGCGCGCGCGATGGCGATGATGCCGAGCACGAGGAACACGATCATCTCGAAGCCAAGCAGCGCGAGGTCGATGCGCACCGAAGCCTTGATGCTGCGCAGCGACAGCACGTAGATGAGCGCGATCTCGATCAGGCTGAGGACCCACCACGCGACGTGGACGTGCCACTCCGTCAACAGGTAGTCGTGGAAGAAGGCGCCGTTCGCGGTGAACAGTCCGACGGCGAGCGCGATGAATGCGGCGCCGTAGAGCCAGCCGGTGAAGAACCCGGCGCCCCCGCCGAGGCCGTGGCTGCAGAAGGTGTAGAAGGAGCCGCTCGACGGCAGCCGCTTCGTGAACTGGATCACGGTGTTCGCGACGAAGAAGCACGCGATGAAGGCGACGAGGAACGAGAGCGGGAGCGCAGCACCCGCCTGCGGTCCGGCTGCCGGCGCGTTCAGGATCACTGCGAGAACCGGCGCCATCACTGCTGCAGACAGCGCAACGCAGTTGGGCAGGGACAGCTGCCCCTTCAAGAGACGCTGCCCGCCGGCCGGCGTGGATGTCGGTGCTGCCGCAACCGACGATGGTGTTGTTGCCATCCGCGAACCCCCTGTCAGATCGTGTCACCACGCCGGATCGCTGCGCCCGCCAGAGGGCGACGCAGGTCCTGCCGCAGCCGGGAAGATGAGGTGTGGATTCCGCGTTCGGAGGATCCCGAGGTCACAGAACGCCAAGTGAACAATGCCCCAACGCCAATGTCAAGC
This sequence comes from Actinomycetes bacterium, assembly GCA_025964535.1. Taxonomy (GTDB): domain Bacteria; phylum Actinomycetota; class Thermoleophilia; order Gaiellales; family Gaiellaceae; genus Palsa-739. The sequence goes on from JAOPYX010000070.1 coordinate 2,939, forward strand.
AATGGCCGTCAGACGGTTTGCGGTTGGCCGAAGAGACATATTCCAGGCGGTCTCACGGCGTCAAGGGTTGACGCGACCCGGATGTCTGACTTATAACATGGTGTGTCCATCGACCGTGTCCGCTCGCTGCTGTTCGCGCCCGGGAGCGACGAGCGCAAGCTCCACGGCTCACTCGCCGCGGGCGCCGATGCGGTCATCTGGGATCTGGAGGACGGGGTCGCCCCGGCCGAGAAGGCAGCGGCGCGGAGCCGCGTCGCGAGCCTTCTCGTCGGCGACGCGCCGCCGCCCACCCTGCGGCTCGTCCGGATCAACGGCCACGGCACCGCCGAGCAGGCTGCAGACGTCGAGGCGCTCGCCGGGTTGCGGTTCGACGGCATCGTCCTGCCGAAAGCGACGACCGAGGCGGTCTCCGCGCTCGAGCTCGGCGACATACCGCTCTTGGCCCTCGTCGAGAGTGCTGCAGGCCTGCGCGATGCGACCGAGCTCGCAACGTCCGGCCGTGTCGACGCGCTGCTCTTCGGCGCGCTCGATCTTGCCGCGGAACTGCGACTCGAGCCGCTCCCCGACGCGCAAGAGCTGTTGAGCTACCGGGCGCAGCTGGTGCTCTCCTCAGCCCTCGGCGGCCTCGCAGGCCCGTTCGACTCGCCGTCTGTTCACATCCACGACACCGATGCGCTGCACGACGACTGCAGGCGCGCACGAGGCCTCGGCTTCCGCGGCAAGGCGTGCATCCACCCCGCCCAGGTCCCCGTCGTGCACGCGGCCTTCGCCCCGACGGCGGCGGAGATCGCGTGGGCGCGGGAGGTGGTCGACGCCTTCGAGGCGGCGGAGGCGAGCGGCGCGGGCGTCGCGCTCGCCGCAGGGCAGATGATCGACCGACCCGTCGTCGACCGGGCCCGCCGGCTCCTCGGCGACGCCGAAAGGAGCTCTGGATGAGCGAGAAGCACACAAGCGACGCGGTGCCGGCCCCGGCACAGAAGGAATGGCGCGGCCGCTTCTTCGAGGACTTCACTGTCGGCGACGTCTTCCGCAGCCGGCTCGGACGGACGATCTCCGAGGCCGACAACGTCTGGTTCACCTGCCTGACGATGAATACGAACCAGGTGCATTTCAACACGCCGTTCGCCGAACGCACGCGCTTCGGGCGGACGCTCGTGAACAGCACCTTCACGCTCGCGCTCGTGACCGGGCTGACGGTGCCCGACACGAGCGAGAACGCAACGGCGAACCTCGCGTGGACGGACATCAAGCTTCCGCGGCCGGTCTTCGTCGGTGACACCCTGTGGGCGGAGAGCGAGATCCTCGAACTGCGCCCGTCGGAATCGAACCCGGCGGTCGGCATCGTCACCATGCGCTGCCGCGGCGTGAACCAGGACGGCGCGGTCGTGATCGAGTACCGGCGCACGTTCATGGCGTACCGGCGCACAGCGAAGGAGGTGACCAGCGGGTTTCCCGAGACGGCCGACCCGTGGACGGTGTGACCGGCGCGCCGGTAGCCGCCACCGAGCAGCTCGCCGACTTCGCACTCGGGCTGCGCCATGACGCGATACCCGCCGAAGTCGCGCGAGCGGCCAAGCTGCACCTGCTCGACGCACTCGGCTGCGGGCTCGCGGCGTCGGCGCTCGGTATCGCCGGCGAAGGCCGCGCCCTTGCGCTGGCCGACGGCGGCCGGCCCGATGCTTCCGCGATCGGAGCCGACCGGCTGCTCCCGGCCGCCGCCGCGGCGTTCGCCAACGGGATGCTCTGCCACGGGCTCGACTTCGACGACACGCACGCCGACTCCGTCTGCCACGTCAGCGCGGTCGTCGTCCCGGCCGCGCTTGCGGCGGGCGAAGCAGCCGGCGCCTCCGGCCGGGAGCTCCTCACGGCCGTCATCGCGGGGAACGAGATCGTCGCGCGGCTCGGGATGGCCGCGTCGGGCGCATTCCACGCGCGCGGCTTCCACCCGACCTCCGTCTGTGGCGTCTTCGGGGCGACGGCGGCGGCCTCCCGGCTCGGCGGGCTCGCGAGCAGCGACGCCGTCTCGGCGCTGGGTCTCGCCGGCAGCTTCGCGTCGGGCCTCTTCGCGTATCTCGAGGACGGAACGTCCACGAAGCCGCTGCATGCCGGGCTCGCCGCCCAGAGCGGCATCCGCGCGACGCGGCTCGCCTCGCTCGGGACCGAAGGCCCGCCGAGCGTGCTCGAGGCGCGCTTCGGCTTCTTCCGCGCATTTGCCGACACGGATCCGGCTCTCTTCGCCGAGCAGCTCGCGGACCTGGGCGTCCGTTGGGAGACGCCGCGAATCGCCTTCAAGGCGTACCCGGCCTGCCATTACATCCACGGCGCGCTCGGCGCCGGCACGCTCCTGCTCGCGGAACACACGCCGGACGCCACGGCGATCCGCGACGTCGAGGTGACGGTGCCGCCCGGGCCCGCGGTCGCGCTCGTGCTCGAGCCCGCTGCCGAGAAGGCCGCGCCGCGGACGGAGTACGAGGCGAAGTTCAGCCTTCCCTATTCCCTCGCCGCGCTACTCGTGCACGGCCGGGTCGGCGTCGACTCGTATGTCGCCGACGCGATCGTCGACGACCGGGTGCTGGAGCTCGCCGCCCGCGTGCGCTACCGCGTCGAAGACTTCGACTCCGCCGCCCGCGCCTTCCCCGGCGGCGTCCGTCTATCCCTTGCCGACGGCAGCGTGTTGCAGGCGAGGCTCGAGTTCCAGCAGGGCGCGCCGGAGAACCCGCTTGACGAGGCGGCCGTCGTCTCGAAGTTCCGCGCGAACGCCGAGCTCGCACTCGATCCCGACCGCGTCGAAGCACTCGCCGACACCGTGCTGCGACTTGACGAGCTGGAGGATGCGGCGGCCGCGCTCGCCGCGCTCCGGCAGGCGCGTTCGGCCCGCACGACCGAGATGGCGGCCTGACCGTGGACTTCGGGATCCCGCACGAGGTTGCCGATGTTCGCGTCGCGGTTCGTGAGCTCTGCGCCCGTTACCCCAACGAGTACTGGCGCGGCCTCGAGCCCGACCGCTACCCACAGGAGTTCGTCGACACGCTGACGCAGGAAGGGTGGCTCTCCGTGCTGATCCCCGAGGAGTACGGCGGCGCAGGCCTCGGGCTCGGCGTCGCGAGCGCGATCCTCGAGGAGATCAACGCGTCGGGGGGCAACGCCGCCGCGTGCCACGCCCAGATGTACACGATGGGCACGGTGCTGCGGCACGGCTCCGAGGAGCAGAAGGAGCGCTGGCTGCCGAAGATCGCCGCGGGCGAGCTGCGACTGCAGGCGTTCGGTGTGACGGAGCCGACGGCCGGCTCCGAGACCACTGCGATCTCCACCTTCGCACGACGTACCGCCACCGGCTACTCGATCAGCGGCCAGAAAGTCTTCACCTCGCGCGCACAGTATTCCGACCTGATGATCCTGCTCGCGCGCACGACGCCGGCGGACGAGGTCACGAAGCGCAGCGACGGCCTCTCGGTCTTCCTCGTCGACATGCGGGCGGCCGGCGAGCGGCTGACGATCCGTCCGATCAAGACGATGATGAACCACGCGACGACGGAGATCTTCCTCGACGAGGTCGAGGTTCCGGCAGACGCACTGATCGGCGAGGAGGGCCGCGGCTTCCGCTACATCGTCGACGGGATGAACGCCGAGCGCGTCCTGATCGCGGCCGAATGCATCGGCGACGGCCGCTGGTTCACCCGCAAGGCGAGCACGTACGCATCCGAGCGCGTCGTCTTTGGGCGGCCGATCGGCGCGAACCAAGGTGTGCAGTTCCCGATCGCCGCGGCGCACGTCGCGGTCGAGGCGGCCGACCTGATGCGCTGGAAGGCGGCGTGGCTCTTCGAGCAGGGCCTCCCGTGCGCGGCCGAGGCGAACATGGCGAAGCTGCTTGCCTCGGAAGCATCCTGGCAGGCGGCGAACGCCTGTCTCGACGCGCACGGCGGCTGGGGATTCGCAGAGGAGTATGACGTCGAGCGCAAGTTCCGCGAGACCCGCCTCTACCGCACCGCTCCGGTCTCGAACAACCTCGTGCTCGCCTACATGGGTCAGAACGTGCTCGGACTGCCGCGCTCGTACTGAGCTACTCGGACGCGTAGAGGTCGGGGCGCCGGTCGTCGAGCAGGGGGTATGTGCGCGGGTCGGAGCGGTCGCGCAGCCGGTCGACGAGCCCAAGGTCGAGCTCGACGACGGCCAGCGCATCCTCGCTGCCGAGCGTCACCAGCGGTTCGCCGAGCGGATCGAGCACGCGGCTCCCGCCGCTGAACCGAAACGGTCCAACCACCCCGCACTGGTTGACGCAGACGAGATAGACGACGTTCTCGACCGCGCGCGCGGCGGCGACCTTCTCCAACACGAAACCCCGCTCGACCTCCCAGGCCATCGGCACGAGCAGCGCCCGCGCGCCCTGCAACGTCAGGATGCGGCTCGGTTCCGGGAACGCGAGGTCGTAGCAGCATGCGAGACCGAAGCTGCCGCCGGCGACGGCGAAGGTCTCGCCCCGCGTGAACACCTGCCGCTCCTTCACGTCCATGTGCGTCTTCGCGTATACGAGGCGGTCGCCGGCGGGGTCGACGTGCACGACCGCATTCACGAGGCCGTCGCCGCGCGCATGCGGCGCGCCGTAGACAAGGTTGACGCCAGCGGCGGCAGCGGCCCGCGCGAGCGCCGACTCCGCGTGCTCGACCGCGGCAAGCAGGCGGTCGTCGTACGCCGCCCGGTCGAGCAGGTAGCCGCTCAGGCAGAGCTCGGGGTAGCAGACGACGTCGGCGCCTTCTGCACGTCCCTCGTCGAGGAGCACGAGCATTCGCTCGACGTTCCACTCGACGTCGCCGAGCCTCGCTCCGAACTGGGCGAGCGCAATCCGGCGCACGCTCATCGCCGCAGCGGAACCGCCACGGGGCGGATCGGCGACCCGGTGGCGCCGCGCAGCTTCAGCGGGAACGCGAGCAGCGCGAACTCGTAGACCTTCTCCGCCGCCACCGCCTCGAGGTCGAGCACTTCGATGATCTGTGCGCCCGCGGTCGCGAACATGTAGCAGTGCACCGGCACGAAGCTCTCGGGCTCCTCGTGTGGTGCGACGTCGAGGCTGATCGCGTCGGTGCCGATGCACATGGCGCCGACGTCCTCGCAGAGGTAGCGCGCGCCGCCGAGGCCGAGACCGGGATTGTCGGGGACGTACCCGTCGGCATCGGGCCAACGAGTCATCCGTCCGGTGCGCAGCAGGATCACGTCCTTGGGGCGCAGCTCCGTCTTCTGCTCACGCGCCGCCGCCTGCAGGTCGTGCGGCGTGATCACGTGCCCGTCGGGGAGACAGTCGACGCCGTGGAGACCCGCGATGTCGAGCAGCACGGCGCGTGCAATCAGCGGCGGATACTTCTCGGCCCCGCCCTTCAGCCAGACGCGGCTGCCGAGATCCCGCTCGGCGGTCCAGCCGTTCCAGAACATCCCGAAGTAGCCAAGGTGGTTGAGCGTGTCGATGTGCGTCCCGGTGTGGATGTACATGTGGATCGAGTCGCCGCAGTAGCTGTATTTCTCGTGCACCGCCGGTCCGGCGCCCGACAGGTTGTCGTTGATCGAGCCCTGCGGCGTGTGAGTCATCCAGATCTCGTACTTCGGGTCGTGCGCGGCCGCCCACGACGGCATGCCGAAGAAGTACTCGATGCCGAGATCGAAGACGGCAGAGCCGTCGAGGCCCTCGAGGATCGCGCGCTGCGATTCGGCGGTGATCCAGTTCATGCGGCCGATCTCGTCCTCCGGCCCCCAGGGGCTCTTCGACACCTGCACGCCGTCGCGCTCCAGCAGCGCGTCGTAGCGGAGCCGCTCGTCGGGGTTCGTGCTCATCAAGCCTCCTTCTGTGCTGCGTCGGCGGGCCGAACGGGGACTATGTCAGAGGTCGCGGCCACATCCGTCCTCAGCCGGCTCTTACATTGTCCTGCTTGATTGGGTTCGCGTGATCGCGCGCGTCGCCCTCCTCAGCCTCTGCACTCTCGTTATTGCGGCGCCGCCCGCCGGCGCCGCGACCGCGCGTGTCAGCGCGCCGCTTGCGTCGCTCGACCTGTCCGATCCGCTGATTGCGCAGGAGTGGTGGCGCGCCGCTGTGCACATCGACGCGCTCACGCCGCCGGGTCCCGGGGTCCCGGTGAGCATCGTCGACTCGGGCGTCTCGTTTCAGCATCCGGAGTTCGTCGGCGACACGAACATCGTCGCGCTCAACAACCAGGAGCCCGCACCGATCGGTGGCGTCCACGGCACTGCAGTCGCATCCGTGATCGCCGCTCCGGTGAACGGCGTGGGGCTCGTGGGGATCTATCCCACCGCCGTTGTCCGCTCGTTCGACGCCTCGCTCGGAGACGGCACGCGGCTGCCCGCGTCCGACATCGTGGCCGGAATCCTCGCGGCCGCGCACGCCGGCCGCTCCGTCATCAATCTCAGCCTGGGGAGCAACCTGGACGACCCCGACATCGACGCGGCGATCGCCGAGGCCGTGCGCCTGGGCAGCCTCGTGGTCGCGGCCTCCGGAAACTCCGGCGACGAAGGCAGTCCGCCGAGCTATCCGGCGGTGAACGCACACGTCCTCACCGTCGGGGCGACCGATCAGTCCGACCAGCCCGCGTCGTTCTCGAGCCGCTCGCCGTTCGTCGATCTCGCGGCGCCGGGGGTTGACATTCCCGTCGCGACGGCGCTCGACAACAGCTTCGCCCAGGAATCGGGGACGAGCTTCGCGTCACCGATCGTCGCCGGAGCCGCGGCCTGGCTCTGGACCGTGCGTCCCGACCTCGACGCGAGCCAGGTGGCCGAGGTCCTGCGCCGCTCCGCGCGCGACGTGTTCACGCCCGGCTACGACACCGCAACGGGGTACGGGATCCTCGACCTGGCCGCCGCTCTCACGGCGCCGACCCCCCTCCGCGACAGCGCCGAGCCGAACGACGACGCAGCGACCGCCGCGACGGTCACAACGCGCACCCGGGTGTCGGGACGGACGAGCGGCCGCGTCGCCGCGTACGAGGACCCGCGCGACGTGCTCCGCGTGTGGCTGCCGGCGAAGAAGCGTCTCGTCGTGAGCTCGACCTCGACCTCCGGCGTGAGCCTCGCGCTCTACCAGGGAGGCATCGCCTCATCCGACCGCCTCGCCACGTCGACGCGCATGGGTGTCACGACTTCCCTCTCGTACACGAACCGGAAGGCCGGGCGCACGGCGTATCTCGTCGTCACCCCGGCGCGCGGAGTGCGCAGCGCGGAGTACACGACGTCGCTCGCGGCAAAGTAACCGCTACGACTTCGGCCACCACTCTTCGACGCGGACGCCGTCGCCGCCTTCGGGCCGGTCGGCGCCGATCGCGATCAGCTCGAGGCCGCCGGGCCCGCCCTCGAAGCCCCGCACGACTGCGGGGGCAACGCGCACGACGTCCCACTCCTGGAGCTCGACGATGTCGTCGTCGAGTCGCATGAGGCCCGCGCCGGAGACGACGACGTAGGCCTCCTCCTGCTCACGGTGACTGTGCCCGACCGGCGACCGGACACCGGCGGCATACCGGAAGTAGCTGACGCCAAGATGCTGCGAGTCGAGATGCTTCCGGCCGAAACGTGCCTCGAAATCGGGGCTACGATCACCCGCCGAGTCCTCGACCTGCTTCAGGTTCACGCGCGTGTAGTCGGGCATTCGAGCCTCCGAAGTCGCTGACGGTGCCGACTCCACGCTATGTCCAACTGCCCCGGCTTCGTCGAGCCCTGACGCTCGTTAGATGCCGCTGGTGGAGCGCTTGTCCTTCGCCGCTGCCTGCTTGCCCGCGCGGCGCTCTTTCAGCGTCTTCGCGGGCGCCTTCTTGGCGAGCTTCTTCGGCTTCTGCTGACCTTTCATGGAGCGCCTCCGATCGCGAGGAATCGCGGGCCGGGCCTCGCCGACTCCGCGCCTAGAGCATAGCCCCGACCGGGGACGGCGCTCACCACGGGCCGTGAGCGGCTTCTCCGTAGATGATGCACCCGTGATACTCGCCGTCGACCAGGGAACGACCGGGACGACCTGCCTCGTCGTCGGCGACGGGCTCGAGGTCGCGGGCCGCGGCTACGCCCCGGTCGGGCTGACGACACCACAGCCGGGCTGGGTCGAGCAGGATCCCCGCGAGCTGTGGTCGAGCGTCGAGTCCGCCGCGGCAGCGGCCCTCGAGGACGCACGGATTCGCGTGACGGAGCTCGACGCGGTCGGCATCGCGAACCAGCGAGAGACGACGATCGTCTGGGACCGCGCGAGCGGCGAGCCGGTATACCCCGCGATCGTCTGGCAGGACCGGCGGACGGCGGAGCGCTGCCGCGAGCTGCCCGGCGCCGAGATCCGCGCTTGTACCGGGCTGACGCCGGACCCGTACTTCTCGGCGACGAAGCTCGAATGGGTCCTGGGTCGGGCTGCGACGACCGACGGGCTTGCATTCGGCACCGTCGACTCGTGGCTCCTGTGGCAGCTGACGGGCGGCCGCGTGCACGCGACGGACGTGTCGAATGCCTCGCGGACGATGCTGCTCGATCTCGGAACGCTCGACTGGAGCGACGAGCTGCTCGAGCTCTTCGGCGTGCCACGGTCGCTGCTGCCGGACGTGCGCCCGTCGGCAACGCTCTTCGGCGAGGGGCAGTTGCTCGGCGCGACGCTGCCGATCGCGGCCCTCGCCGGCGACCAGCAGGCGTCGCTGTATGCGCACGGCGGCGCGAAGGCAACTCTCGGCACCGGTGCGTTCGTGCTCGTCGCGACCGGCGCCGACCATTCGGCGCCGCCGCACGGGCTCGTCCGGACGGCCGCGGCGGGAACCGAAGGCACGTACGCGCTCGAGGGGTCGATCTTCGTCGCCGGCGCGGCAGTGCAATGGCTGGGTGACGGGCTCGGCATGCTCGCGGACTCCGCGGAGAGCGAGGCGCTCGCGCGGTCGGTCGAGTCGAGCGACGGCGTCTACTTCGTGCCTGCGCTCACCGGGCTCGGCTCGCCGCACTGGGCTCCGGACGCGCGCGGCCTGATCTACGGAATCACGCGCGGCACGCGGCGGGAGCATCTCGTGCGCGCGGCGCTCGAGGCGATCGCCTATCAGGTGCTCGACGTCGTCGACGCGATGACCGAACGGCCGGGCGTGCTCCGCCTCGACGGCGGCGCAGCCGCGAACGGGTTCCTCGTGCAGTTCCTCGCCGACGTGCTCGACCTTCCGGTCGAGGTCGCAGCCGAGCACGAGACGACCGCCCTCGGTGCGGCGGCGCTCGCAGGCGTCGCCGTCGGGCGCTGGTCGTACGACGACATCGCTTCGTTCCGCAGAACCTCGGCGCGGTGCGAGCCTGAGACCGACCGGTCGGCGCTCGTCGCGGGCTGGCACGACGCGCTGCGCCGGGCGCTCTTATAGAGATAGAGCTCAGGTGCGGGCGTCCGCGGCTTCGAGTGCATCCTCGTCGTCGTGGCCGCGCAGGAGCAACCCTCCGACGACGAGCAGCAGCACCTCGACGAGCGTGATCGCGACGCGGTTCAGCACCGTGGCGCCGAGCGCCGCTCCCTGTCCCGCGACGGCGAGCATCAGCCCGTACATCGACGCTTCGCGCGGGCCGAGACCGGACGGCGCGAAGAACGAGACCACGGCGACGATCGCACCGACGGCACTGACTCCGCCGAGGAAGACGATCGACGGGACGTCCGGGTGCGCGCCGACCGAGCGCAGTAGCAGCCACAGCCCGACGCCGCCGACGATCCACGTTGCCGAGTAGAAGACCAGCAGAATGAGCATGGTCGCACCGCGCAGCGGCGGCAGCTCGTGGTAGCCGAGCCTCCGCAAGATCTTCGACGCGAGCGGCCGGAAGACGCGCGGGTGCAACAGCACCGCGACGACGACCCCAAAGGCGATGAGCGGCGCGATCGGCGCGTTGACACCCTTCACCCACGCGAGCGAGACGACGAACACGATCACGCCGGCGACGGCGGAGATGCCCGCCTCGAGGAGCATCGACGCGGTGACGAGCGCACCGTCCGTGACACCGGCACGCCTCGCGGCGATGACGCGTGCGGCGGGCGTCCACACGCCGCCCGGCACGTACTTGGCGAGCATCGACACCATCTCGGCGCGCAGCGCCGCCGGATACGAGAGGTGAATGTCCCAGTCGGCGAGGATGCGCATCCAACCGAGAACGAACAGGAGGTAGTAGGCGGCAACCGCGACGCACGCGAGCGTGAAGAGCACCGGATCGGCATTACGGAGGTCGTCGGTTGCGTCGTGCAACGAGCCGCGCAGGGCCCAGCCGACGGAGCCGAGGAAGACGGCAAGCAGTACGAGTTGCGCCGCGACGATCCAGCGCGGGTGCGCGGAGGCGAAGCGGCGAACGGAGCTCAGGCGGCCGGGCACCCTGCCATCGTCGCTACGCCTCAGGCGCTGGTCAAATTCGAACGCCTTCAGTGACGCAGGTGGCCCTCGAGCCAGTCCGCTGTCAGCCGCATCGCGCGGATCTCGTTCGCATAGCGCGTGAAGCCGTGGCCTTCGTCGTCGAAGACCTCGTACTCGACCTCTCGGCCGAGCTCACGCAGCCGCTCGACCATCTGGTCGGACTCGGCCTGCACGACCCGTGGATCCTTCGCTCCCTGGATCACGAGCAGCGCCGCCCGAACCTGGTCGACATAGGTGATCGGCGAGCGCTCGCGCAGGAAATCCGCCTCGGTGTCGGGGTCACCGACCCACTCCGCCATGAAGCGCATCCACTGCGGCGGCACCGCGCGAACGAACGTGAGCAGGTTGGACGGGCCGACGATGTCGACCGCGGCGCGCCAGTACTCGGGCAGCCGCGTGACGCAGGTCAGCGTCGCGAAGCCGCCGTACGAGCCGCCGTACACGCCGAGCCGCTCACCGTCGACGAAGTCCTGGGCCTTCAGCCACTCGGCCGCGTGGCGCCAGTCCTCGAGGTCGGCGCCGCCCCAGTCGTGGTGGATGAGCTTCTGGTACGTCTTGCCGTAGCCGGTCGACCCACGGATGTTCGTCGCGAGCACGCCGATGCCGCGACTCAGCAGGTACTGGAAGAGCGGGCGGTAGACAGGCTTCTCCTGCGCCTCCGGGCCGCCGTGGATGGCGACGACGAATGCCGCCGGGCCGTCGCCGTCGGGCCGGTACAGCCAGGCGGGAATCTCGCGGCCGTCGAAGGTCGGGTAGCGGATCAGCTCGGGATCGCGGAGGCGTCTGGCGGCGAGACCGGCCCCACGGCTCTCGGTGACCGGCCGGGCAGCGCCGGTCGCCGTCTCGACGACGTAGATCTCGGGCGGCCTTGCGGGCTGGTCCCAGGCGAGCGCGAGCCGCGACCCGTCGCGGGAGACCGCCAGGCCGGAGCCGAAGCCCGAAGACGTGCCCTTCGGCAGCTTCGGCTCGGGCAGCTCCGTGCCCGCCTCGACGTCGCGGACGCGCACGCGCGCGAATCCCTCGTCGTTCTCGAGCCAGGCGAGCACGCGGCCGTCGGCCGACCCCGCGAGCTCGTCGATGTCGCGGTCGGGCGCTTCGACCCACTCGCGCGTCCCGGAGTCGAGCTCCTGGAAGGCCAGTCCCATGAACTCCCGCCCCTCGTCCGTCAGAAGATGGAAGCCCGAGCCGTCGGCCGCCCACGGGCCGGGGTAGAACTTCACCTCGCCCTCGTGCGGCGTCAGCTCCGTCGCCTCCCCCGACTCGACGTCGACGAGATGGAGCGACATGTCGCTGTTCGACCGGACCTCGAGTGCGATCAGCTTCGAGCCGTCGGGCGAGAACTCTGCAGGGAATGAATACATCCCTTCGCCGAACAGATAGCGCGGCTCGTCGTCACCGTCGCGCCAGACGAAGACCTCGCTGTCCTCAGGGCGGCGCGAGTTGGCGGCGAACGCAAATGATGTTCCGTCCGGCGACCACGCTCCTGGGCCGATCACATGCTGCACCCGCGGCAGATCGGTCAGCTGCTCCGGCCAGCCGCCGCCTGCGGGAATGCGGTAGAGCTGGTTGAACTCGTCTCCGTCTCGGTCGGCGATGAAGACGATCGTGCCGTCCGTGCGGACGGCGACCGCGCGCACCGTGTTCTCCGTGAACGTCGTCAGTTGGTCCGGCCAGCCGCCGTCGACGGCTGCCGACCAGAGGTTGAACTGCCCGGAGATGTTCGACGAGAAGAGAACGCGCTCGCCGTCGGGCGTGAGCTCCGCGACGGGTTGGAAGCGGCGGTACGCGAAGAATTGCTCGAACGGCGCGAGGTCGGCCATCCGCGGAGCCTACAATCCAGCGCGTGGAATCCACGCTGCCTTACAGCTGGTACACGGATCCGGAGATCTTGCGCCGCGAGCAGGAGTGCATCTTCCGATCCGCCTGGCAGTACGCCGGCCATCTCGGGCAGCTGCCGGAGCCCGGCACCTTCTTCACGACGAAGGCCGGCCGCACGCCGATCGTCGTCACCCGCGCGAAGGACGGGGAGCTGCGGGCGTTTCTCAACGTCTGCCGCCATCGTGGCTTCCCGGTCGCCGAGGGCGAAGGCAAGCGCGACACGCTGCAATGCCCGTACCACGCGTGGACGTACAACCTCGACGGCTCGCTGCGTACTGCCCCTCGCTCCGGCGAGGAGCCGAACTTCCCGAAAGACGAGCTCGGCCTGTGCGACGCGGCGGTCGACACCTGGGGCCCGTTCGTCTTCGTGAACACGCACCACGATCCCGAGCCCCTCGCCGAGGCGCTCGGCTCGATGCCCGCGCAGGTCGCCGAGCTCGGGCTCGACGTCGACACGCTTCGCTTCTATACGCGCTGGGAGACCGAGCTCGAGGCGAACTGGAAGATCGTCTGCGAGAACTTCCTCGAGTGCTACCACTGCCAGGTCGCGCATCCGCAGCTCGCCCAGATCCTCGACGTCTCGGCCGAGTCGTATGCACTGTCGACCGAGGGCCGCCTGTCTAGCCAGCACGGCTCCCCGCGCGAGGGCGCGGGAACCCGGATGCACCTCGACGGCGAGCTGCCGCGGAGCCAGTTCCACTTCCTCTGGCCCAACCTCGGCGTGAACATCTTCCCGGGCCGTCCGAACCTCTCGATCGGGCCGATGGTCCCGCTGACGCCCGACCGCACGTACCGCTTCCTCGACTACTTCTTCGGGCCCGATGTCGACCAGGCGTGGATCGACGAGCTGATGGCGTTCGACGACCAGGTCGGGGTCGAGGACCGCGATCTGGTGGAGGGCGTCCACAAGGGCATCGCGTCCGGGGCGCTCGACCACGGCGTGTTGATGACCCACAGCGAGCAGCTGATCGGCCATTTCCAGCAGCTGACCGCGGCCGCGCTCGCGGAGGGCTAGGAGCCCCGGCTCGTGTCCGGGGCCGCAACCAGGGTAGATTTGCCCCATTCCCCCGGCTCCAAAGACATAGGAGGGTTTCTCGTGAAGCGTTTTCTCCCGGTCCTCGCGGTCGCGTCGGCGCTCATCGCCGTTCCGGCGGCGAGCGCCCGGCCGTCGGCCCCGCCGACGCTCCAGGCCGGAAAGCTGATCGTCGCGTTCGGCGACGCGGCTCCCGGCTTCGCCTCGGGCACCGTCCGGGGCAACACCGTCACCAATCCGCGCGGCTATGAGGTCGACCTCGCGTCGGCGCTCGCCACGAAGCTCGGTCTCAAGCCCGAGTGGATGTTCTCGCCGTGGAACAGCCTCTTCGCTCCCGGCACGAAGAAGTTCGACATCTCCTTCCAGGAAGCGACCATCACGGCGCAACGGAAGAAGACGGTCGACTTCACGACGTCGTACCTGAACGCGAACCAGGGCGTGCTCCTCTCGAAGCAGGCGACCACGCCGAAGAGCCTCGCCGACCTGAAGCAGATGCAGACGTGCGCCCAGACGAACACGACCGGCCTCGACTGGATCAAGACGCAGCTGCATCCGGCGAAGGCGCCGCTCACGTTCCCGACGACGACGGCCGCGTACCAGGCTGTGCAGATCAATCGATGCCAGGCGATGATCCTCGACGTGCCGCTCGTCAGTCTCGAGCGGAAGTCACGTCCGAGCAAGTACGGCGCCGTCGCCGGCCAGGTCGTGACGCACGAGCAGTACGGGGCCGTGCTCCAGAAGGGGTCGAAGCTGCTCGTGCCGGTGAACGCCGCCCTCAAGACGCTCACCTCCGAGGGCGTCATCGGCAAGCTCCAGAAGAAGTGGTTCAACCTCGACTTCTCGAAGATCCCTGTCCTGAAGTAGAGGAATAGGAATGCACGCGCTACACCAGGTCCTCCACGCGTTCTTCAATCCGCACAGCTTCACGCTGGCGCTGCCGGACGTGTGGGCGGGCTTCCAGGTGAACCTCCGGATGATGTTCATCGCAGAAGCGCTCGTCCTGGTGTTCGCGCTGTTCGTCGCAATCGTTCGCGGTCTGCCAGGGCGCGGAGCAAAGCCGCTCCGCGTCCTGGCGATCGCCTACACCGACTTCTTCCGCGGCACGCCGATCATCCTCGTCACGTTCATCGTCGGCTTCGGACTTCCCGGATTGCAGATCGGATTCATCTCGAGTCGCTCGTTCACCGTGTACGGGATCGTCGCGCTGACGCTCGTGTACACCGCCTACGTGAGCGAGGTCTTCCGCGCCGGCATCGAGTCGGTGCACCCGAGCCAGCGCTCCGCCGCCCGCTCCCTCGGCCTCTCCTACGCCCAGGCGATGCGCTACGTCGTCGTGCCGCAGGCCGTTCGCCGCGTGATTCCGCCCCTGCTGAACGACTTCGTCGGACTGCAGAAGGACACCGCGCTCGTCTCGGTGATCGGCGTGGCCGAGGCTGCGTCGCTCTCGCAGCAGTTTTCGACGCAGAACGGCGACTTCGCGTCGTACGTCGTCGCTGCCGTCTTCTTCATCCTGATCACCATCCCCCTCGCGCGCTTCACCGACCATCTCGTCGCCGAACGAGAAATGCGCGAACGCGCCCAGGCGTTTTGACCGATATTGCAAGCAGGAACGGCGCGGGCTCGTTCGTCGAGATTCGCGGCGTCTCGAAGTGGTTCGGCGAGCTGCAGGTGCTCGACGACATCCACCTGAACGTCGAGAAGCATGAGGTCGTCTGCCTCATCGGTGCATCGGGCTCCGGCAAGTCGACGCTCCTTCGCTGCCTCAACATGCTCGAGCGCATCGAGACGGGTGACATCGTCGTCGACGGGCAGAGCCTCACCACCGGCAAGGTGAACGTCAACGAGCTGCGCCGGAAGATCGGCATCGTCTTCCAGGCCTACAACCTCTTTCCGCACATGACTGTGCTGCAGAACGTGATGCTCGGGCCGCGGAAGGTGCGCGGTCTCTCCAAAGAGCAGTCCGAGTCGATCGCGCACGACCTGCTGCACCGGATCGGGCTCGAGGCGAAGGCGCACGAGTATCCCGACCGCCTGTCCGGCGGCCAGCAGCAACGCGTTGCAATCGTCCGCGCGCTTGCGATGGAGCCCGAGCTGATGCTGCTCGACGAGATCACGAGCGCGCTCGACCCGCAGCTCGTGTCGGAGGTGCTCCAGCTGGTGCGCGGTCTCACCGAGGTCGGCATGACGATGATCATCGCGACGCACGAGATGGGGTTCGCACGTGAGGTCGCGAGCAAGGTGTGCTTCCTCGACGGCGGCAGCATCCTCGAGGAGGGCGCACCGGAGCAGATCTTCACGAACCCGACGCAAGCGCGCACACGGTCGTTTCTCGCCCGTGTGCTCGACGCGGAGAAGTCTGCATGAGCGAGCAGCTCGTTCAGGATATCCAGGCGCGTGGCAACTTCGGCTACAGCATCGCGCGCGTGTTCGGCCGAGGGGGCCGCAGTCGGGCGCCGCTCGCGATCGGGTCCTTCATCGCGATCCCACTCTTCTTCTCCTCGCTGATGGCGTCCGCGCTCGCGCAGGAGAGACCGCGCGTCGTCCAGTGGACGAGCGGCGGGCATCTGCAGACGACGTACCACGACCCGACGACTGGCATGGAGGCGCGGATCTGGCTCTGGGCCCTGCTGCCGCCGGCGTTGCTGATCGTCGCCAGCTGGGTCGCGGCGCGTTTGCCGTACGGCTTCTATATCGCGTGCCTCGCCGCGATCGTCGATGCGATGGCCGTCGTGCACAAGACAGACATCTGGGCCCGGCATCACACGCACCGCTATCCGAACGGCGTCGATCTGATCCCCGCGAGCAATGCGGCCTCGAACAAGTTCGACCCCGGCCAGTGGGAGCGCATGGCCCGCGACACGGCATCGAGCCTCGAGCACTGGACGATCAGCCTTGCGCTGATCTCGATCGTCGTCGTCGCGGGGTTGACCGTGAAGCGGCACTACTTCGGGCGCAAGCCGGCCCCTCTGTACGGAGCCGCCGACAGCATCCACGGCGACCTTCCGCAGGCCCCCGGCGGCATTTAACGAGAGCGCACCGGACGAGGGATCTTTCTCCGCCCCCTCGCCCTCGATGCCGATGCTCGATCCGACCGGAAGAATGGTCGGCGACCTGAAGGACTCGGATGCGGCTCCGAAACACGATCGTGCTCGTCGTGATCATCGCCACGGTGGTGGGCATCGGCGCGTGGACCGATCGCACGCGCGTCGCGCTGGCCAACGGGCCGACCGCCGTGCCGGCAACCAAGACCTGGGACGCGATCGTCGAGATCTCGCGCCACGGGCGGCGGCTCGACGGATTCCGGCCCGTGCTCACGATCGCCGGCCTGGGCGACCCGAAGAGCTTCAACGGCGAAGAGGTCGCGGCCGGCCGCTATCGCGTGCAGGTGATCTTCCCGCACCCCGGCTTCTATACGTACACGGTGCAGGTCGCCGATCGGGTCGCGGTGCGGGGAACGGTCTACGCCATTCCGAAGTAGGTCGCTCGTGCTATCGTTAACCAGGTTAACGATATGCCGAGCCCAGTCACCACAGACACCGTCACCGTCGCAGATGCTCTGCGCCCGGTGCTCCTGCGTGTGGGGCGGGAGCTCCGCCGCGAGGCCCGTGCCGTCGGCATCTCGCCCGAACAGGTCTCGCTGCTCGTCGCGATCAAATACGCGCCGGGCACCGGCATCCGTGATCTCGCCGCGCACGAGCGCATCTCCGCGCCCGCGCTGACGAAGCACGTCGACCGCCTCGAGCGAGACGGGCTCGTCGTGCGCACGCCGAGCCCGAACGACGGGCGACGCATCGGCCTGGCGCTGACGGACGAGGGGCAACGTCTTCTTCGGCGTGTCCGCTCGCGGCGGACCGCCTGGCTCGCGACGCGCCTGCGCGGGCTCGATGCGGACGAGCTCGCCGCGGTGGAAGCCGCAATCGAGCCGCTGTCGCGCCTCCTGAAGGAGGAAGAGAACCACTGACCGCGGCACTCCTCCGACTGAACACCCGCACCTTCTCGAGCTTCCGCTACCGGAACTACCGGCTCTTCTTCGCCGGCCAGACCGTGTCGCAGACCGGCGCCTGGATGCAGCGAATCGCCCTCGGCTGGTTCGTGCTCCAGCTGACGCATTCCGCGTTCGCCGTCGGGATCATGGTGCTCGCGCAGTTCCTGCCCTTCACGTTCTTCGGCCTCTTCGGCGGCGTCCTGACCGATCGCCTCGACGCCCGCCGAACCGTCATCGGCACCCAACTCGCGCAGCTCGTGACGGCGGTGGCGCTCGCGTGGATCGCACTCGCGCACATCGCGCAGCCGTGGATGCTCTACACGATCGCGGCCCTCAACGGGCTCGTGCTCGTCCTCGACGTGCCGTCACGCCAGCAGCTGACGTATCGCATGGTGGGTCGAGACGACCTGCCGAATGCGATTGCGCTCAACTCGAGCCTCTTCAACGCTTCTCGGATCTTCGGCCCCGCTACGGCCGGCATCGTCTACGGCTTCACCGGTGCCGGCGTCTGCTTCCTCATCAACGCGATCAGCTATTTCGCTGTGTTGCTCGGCTTGTTCGCGATGCGCACGCGGGACTTCTACACGCTCGAGGAGTTCGAGCGTCCGTCGATTCTGCGCGGCACGCTGGAAGGCCTGGCGTACGTGCGACGGCAGCCGCAGATGCTGTTCGTGCTCGCACTGACGCTCGTGATCAGCACGTTCTCCTTCAACTTCAACGTGACGCTGCCGGTGCTCGCCTACTCGACGCTGCACAGCACGGCGGAGGTCTACGGAATCCTCTCCGCGCTCTTCGGCGCAGGCGCGCTCTTCGGTGCGCTGACCGCCGCATCGGTCGGGCACGCGTCGACGAAAGTGATGATCGCCGGCAGCGTGGTCTTCGCCGGCTCGGAGCTGCTGCTCGCGCCCCTTCACTCGCCGATCCTCGTCGGTGCGTTCCTGTTCCTGACCGGGGCGGGATACACCGCCTGGTCGGCGAACTCGAGCGCGAAGATGCAGCTGGCCGCGCCCGATCGCCTACGCGGCCGGATCATCGGGATCTACTTCTACGCCTACAGCGGCACGGGGCCGATCGCAGGCGTGCTGGCCGGCTGGCTCTGCGCGCGCGGCGGCACGCAGCTTGCGTTCATCGTCGCCGGCCTGGCCGGCCTGGCGGGCACCGCCGGTGCCGCCGTGTGGCTGCGCCGGCGGCCGCCCGAGCGCGTGACCCCCGAGATTCGGGCCGCCGTGCCCGAAAGCCAGCCCGCGTAAAGTCTGACTGCCGGCCGGCTCGATTCCCCCGAAAGGGGTACAAGGATTCGGCGCCCCGCGCGTCTTCATCTCTCGTGCCGGGCGTGGGGCCGCAGCCCGCCCGGCACTTCCTTCCTCCGGCGACCGCCGCGTAACGCGCGTCGCGGTCGCGAAGATGGGCGCATCGACGTCTTTCGCACACCGGACGACCGCTTCGGGTCGTTGCCCGACTACCCCTTCACGCCGCAGTGGCTGGAGGATGACGGGCTGCGCATGCACTACGTCGACGAAGGCGACGGCGACCCTGTCCTGCTGCTCCACGGGGAGCCGACGTGGTCGTTCCTCTGGCGCAAGACGATCCCGCCGCTCGCGCGGCACTCGCGCGTCGTCGCGCCCGATCTGATCGGCTTCGGCCGCTCCGACAAGCCGACCGACATCGGCTGGTACTCGTACGACCGTCACGTGGCCTCGATCGAGCGGCTCGTCGACGAGCTCGGCCTGACCCGGCTGACGCTCGTGGTGCACGACTGGGGCGGGCCGATCGGCCTGCGGTTCGCCGTCGAGCACGAGGCGCTCGTCGACCGGATCGTGATCCTCGACACCGGCATTGCAGGCGGCAAGCCGCCGAGCGAGCGCTGGCTGCGCTTCCGCGACGTGGTCCGCGAAGCCGGCGGCGAGCTCGACATCGGACGGCTCGTCGAGGCCGGTACGGCGCAAGGGCTCGCGGATGACGTGCGTGCGGCATACGACGCGCCGTTCCCGACGCCGGAGTCGAAGGCCGGCCCGCTCGCGTTCCCCGAGCTCGTGCCGACGGAGCCGGAGCATCCGAGCACCGCGCCGATGAACCGCGTGCGCGATGCGCTGGCCACGTGGCAGAAGCCCGCGCTCGTCGTGTGGGGAAACGAGGACACCGTGCTGTCGCCGCGCATCGCGGAGCACTTCGTCGAGTTGATCCCCGGCGCGCAATCGCCGGCGACGCTGATCCAGGGCGCATCGCACTTCCTCCAGGAGGACCGGCCGGACGAGGTCACGGCCGCGATCCTCGGCTTCGCCGGGTGAGACGCCGTCTCGCGCGCTGGGGCAAGCGGCTCGGTCTCGTCCTCCTCGCGCTGATCATCGCCCTCACAGTCGCTGCCGCGATCTACGACGGCGTCACGACGGGAGGTAAGTCGAGGCACGCGCTCTACCGCGGTCCATGGGTGCGCGTCGACGGGCGAGAGCTCGCATACCGCCAGTGGGGAACACACGGCTCGCCGATCGTGCTGATCGGCGGCTTCATCGAGCCGACCGACGTCTGGCGGCGCACGGCACCGTTGCTCGCGCGCACGCATCGCGTCTACGCGCTCGACCTGCCGCCGTTCGGCTACAGCGAGCGCAAGGGGCCGTACCTCCTCTCCACCTGGATCAGCGAGGTCGAGGGATTCGAGCGCGCGCTGCACATCGTGCGGCCGACGCTCGTCGGTCATTCGCTCGGGGCCGCCGTGGTCGTCGGCGCAGCGCTGCAGCATCCGGGCGCAGTGCGGAGCATCGTGCTCCTCGACGGGGACGCGTTGAGCGGCGGCGCCGTGCCGAGCTGGGTCGCCTCGCTCGTCGTCGATCCGTACTACACCGCGCTCTACCGGTTCGTCACCGGTTCCGACTGGATCTTCCGCAAGGGCCTGAAGACCGCATACGGACCGGCCGCGCCGCG
>JAOPYX010000038.1 GCA_025964535.1 Actinomycetes bacterium
GGCATCAATCAAGTGCAGATCAACCAGCGCGCCGGGCTCACGTTCGCCGCGGCGCTGCGCTCGATCCTCCGCTCGGACCCGGACGTGGTGATGGTCGGCGAGATTCGAGACGGCGAGACCGCGAAGATCTCGGTCGAAGCAGCGCTCACCGGTCACCTCGTGCTCTCCACGCTGCACACGAACGACGCGCCGAGCGCGCTCACGCGCCTCAACGAGATGGGTGTCGAGCCGTTCCTCACCGGAGCGGCCGTCAGCGGTGTGCTCGCGCAGCGTCTCGCGCGCAAGCTTTGCTCCAGCTGCTGTGAGATGTACCAGCCGTCGGCCGACGAGATGATCGCGGCGCGGGTGTCACCCGACGTCGCGGCCGCGAGCGACGGCATGTCGTTCTATCGCAAGCGCGGCTGTCCGCGGTGCAACCAGACGGGCTACAAGGGCCGCGTCGGCATCTTCCAGCTGCTCGAGATGACCGAAGAGCTTGCGACGCTCGCGGCGAAGCACGCCTCACGCGAGGAGATCGAGCGCGCCGCGCTGGCCGGCGGCACGCGCACCCTGTGGGACGACGGCATCGCCAAGGTCGCCGCCGGGCTGACGTCGATCGAAGAGCTCGCCCGCGTCACCATCTAGGCGCGCGTCGGACGCCTATTCGGCGTAGACGTCGCAGCCGAGGTACATCAGCGACTCGACCGCTTCGGTGACGAACGCGGTCGCCTGCGACGCATTGGCGAACGTGTAGGGACCCGGATGAACCGTGTCGGTCGAGCCCGCCGGGAAGACCTGCGCTTCGACGATGCAGGAGGAGCCGTAGTCGACGGCACGCAGGACTGTGACGGAGCGCCCGTCCTTCTTTGCGTGCCGGACGAAGAGCTCCCGGCCTGCGGTCTCCGGTGTCATGGTGCTCACGGCGTCACCGTCGCTGGTGCGGCGGCGACGGTCGTGCTGGTCGGTGTCGGCCCGGTCTCGCCGGCCATTGCGTTCTGCGCCGCCTGCGCGACCGACGTGCGGTCGGCGAACCCGTCTATGCGCAGCGCGATGTTGCCCGGCGCGCGGTAGACGAGGATGCCCGGAGCGGGGAGGAGCCCGCCGCCGGGAAGCAAGGCGGTGAGGATCCCAGCGACCTTGTCGTCGAGGACGCTGACGAGCAGGAAGCCGGCGCCCGCGTCGAGGGCGCCGGCGTGCGCCTCCGCGACCGAGATCGCGTCGACGTTCGCGTTCGGGTTGTAGAGGCTGACGACGACGACCTTGTGCTGCGCGAGCTGCCACTGCAGCGGCGCGGGGAGATCGGCGTAGACGAGGTTGCCCTGGTGCTTCGGGGCAGCCGGTGTTGCGGTCTTGTGCTGCGTCGCCGCGGCCGGCTTGGCCGGAGTGGCGGCGACTGCCGGTGTCTTGTGCACGACGTGCGGTCTCGCGGGCACATGGACGACGGGCGCTGTCGGCTTCTTCGCGCGCACGTGTGCAGGCGCCGCGGGTGGGGTCGTCGAATGCGAGCGACCAAGGAGCATCGTCGTGCTGCCGAGCCCGACGATTGCGAGCAGCCCGACGAGCGCCAGGATGCGGATCGGCTGGCTGACGCTGAGGTTCACGATCAGCTCGCGGTGCAGGTGCTGCCGAGGAACGCGGTGCCGATCGAGATCGGCCCGTTCAGGCCGTGTTGGGCCGCCGTCCAGCGGCCGACCGTGGCCGTGAGGCAGACGTCCGTCGGCGAGCGTGTGAAGCCGACCGGGTCGACGACGAGCAGCGAGGCCGCGGCGTCGATCGACGTGTCGTACTTCGTGAGCGCCTGGAGCGAGACGTTGTCGAAGCCGGTGTCGGTGGCGACGCCGCTCGGGTCGTTCTTGCTGCCCGGGAAGTTGTCGGCGTTGTACGACTGCACTGCGCGGAAGACTTGCGAGACGTCCTGCTTCGCAGCGGACTTGCTCGCCTTGTCCTTCAAGGTCAAGTAGCTCGGTACCGCGACGGTCAGCAGGATCCCGAGTGTCAACAGCACGATCATGAGCTCGACGAGCGTGAAGCCCTGCTCGCCTTCCAAACGGCGCTCAATGCGGGTAAAGAGGAGGCTGAGGCGGCGGATCGTCACGTTGTGTCCTATCGGGAGGAAGTAGCTGACGCTTGAGCCGCAAACTGCCGGCGAGGGGGCGCGTCGCGCCCCCTCGCCCATGCCAGGGTCAGATCAGGTCTGGCAGACCTTCGTCGCGTCGCTAGACGCACTGATGATCCCGCCCGGGCCTAGCTTCCAGGCGTACCAGTTACCGCTCTGCGAGACGACGCAGTAGCTGCTCGTGCTGGGCGTGGTGCCCACGGTCGCGAGCGTCGACGGATAGCCGGCCTCAGCCTTGTCGACGAAGACAGTGGACGGGAATGCCTGGTCGTACGTCTTGAGCAGGGTCACCGTCATGCCGTGGTACCCGCTGTCGGTCGCGCTTACGCTGGCATTCGGGTCGTTCGTGCCGCCGGGGACGTTGTCCGCGTTGTACGACTCGATGTCCGGCAGGACGGCGCGGACGTTCGCCTGTGCGGCGGACTTGTCGGCGCGATCCTTGAAACTGAGGTACGAGGGCACTGCGATGGCCAGCAGGATGCCGAGGATGATGATGACGACCAGGAGCTCGATCAGGGTGAAGCCCTGCTCTGAGTCGAGGCGCGTCTTGAGGCGATTAATCATGGTGGTGCGGCTCCTTCCAACGG
>JAOPYX010000063.1 GCA_025964535.1 Actinomycetes bacterium
GCCCCTGCGAAGATCACCGCCGGCACGTCCTCCGAGGCGGGATCGACGTCGCGCAACACGACGTCGACGAGCGTCGAGAGCACGGCCGCGATCGGGATCGCGAGCAGCACGTAGAAGCCCCCGAGCAGGATGCCGATCGCCGTCACCGACACGAGCACCACGAGCGGCGAGAGCCCGACCGCGTGGCCGAGCACCTTCGGGACGACGGCGTAGTCCTCGATCTGCCGTAGGGCCAGCACGATCAAACCGGCGAAGAGCGCGACGTGCCAGCTCGCGGTGAAGCCGACGCCTACCGCAAGGGCGCCCGCGACCAGCGGGCCGATCACCGGGACGATCTCGAAGACGCCCGCGAACGTCCCGATCAACAGCCAGTAGGGCAGGCCGATCGCCCAGAAGGAGAGCGAGAGCACGACCGCGACGAACACGATCAGGATCAGCTCGCCGCGGACGAATGCGCCGAGCTTCTGGTCGATGAGGATCCACGTAGCCCGCGTCACCCGTCGGTGCTCCCGTGGCACGAGTGACTGCACGAGCGCGATCGCCTTGTCCCGCTCGAAGATCCAGTACGCAGCGACGGCGAAGGTGAAGAAGATCCCGACGAGGATCTCGAAGAAGGTCTTGGTCACGGTGACGGCGGGGTGGATGAGGCTCGTGCCGGACGGCAGCTTGTTCAGCCGCTTCTGTAGCCCGATCAGGATCTGGCGCTTGATGCCGTGCGAGTGCGCCGCCTGCCGGTGCAGAGCGCTCGCGGACGTCGGCACCTGACCCACTGCTTGCTGGACCTGCGTCGTCGCGCTCGGGACGACGAGCCAGAGCAGCAGAGCCACCAGCCCGAGGAACGCGGCGTAATGGACGAGCACGCCGAATCCCTTCGGGAGACGCGCGTGCTTGTACAGCCACTCGACCCCGGGGCGCATCGCCGAAGCGATGATCATGCCGAGGAAGAACAGGGCGATCACGACCTTGATCTTCCAGAGGGCGAGCGCCGCGACGACGATCGATAGCGCGACCAGAGTGACGATCGCCGCGCGCTTGGCCGTTGAGCTCATGTCCAGGGTTTCCTCGCCCGGCGTCGAAGCCGAAAAACCCATGCTCGCAGAACCCGAAGCGCACGTCTTCCTCGACTCGCGCCGTCACGGCGTCGTGCTCGTGCGCCCTCTGTTTCGCGCCCTCGTGCTCGCACTGCTCGGCGCGTCGGCCTTCCTCGGCGGGTGGCCGGTGTCCGTGGCCGGCGCGACGCTGCTCGTGATCGCCGCCGTCGTCGCGACCGCAGCCGTCTGGCGGTGGGATCGCACCCATGTCGTCGTCACCACCGACGAGCTCACCGTGATGCACGGCGTGGTGCGTAGGCGGGCCGCCGCGGTGCACCTCGCGCGGGTGGGCACGGTCGAGATCGAGCAGTCCCTGCTCGGGCGGCTGCTCGGCTACGGCACGATCGTCGCCGGCGATCTCGAGATTCGCTGCGTTGCAAAGCCGGGCGAGCTCGGTGGGCTCGTCCAGCGGCTCAGCGGCTGATCGATCTCGCGTCGGGTAGGCCTTCACGAACACACGTTCGCGCGGTAGAATGGCTCCAGAAATGGCTGCCGACGAGCTGATCGTCCACGGCGCCCGCGAGCACAACCTGAAGGACATCACCGTCCGGCTGCCGCGGAACCGCCTCATCTGCATCACCGGGCTCTCAGGCTCCGGGAAATCGAGCCTTGCCTTCGACACGATCTACGCGGAGGGGCAGCGGCGCTACGTCGAGTCGCTCTCCGCCTACGCGCGCCAGTTCCTCCAGATGATGGAGAAGCCGGACGTCGACCACATCGACGGGCTCAGCCCGGCGATCTCGATCGACCAGAAGACCACCTCGCGCAACCCGCGCTCGACCGTCGGCACGGTCACCGAGATCTACGACTATCTCCGCCTCCTCTACGCCCGGGTCGGACGCCCGCACTGCCCGATCTGCGGCAAGCCCATCGCCGGCCAGTCGATCGACGCGATCGTCGACCAGGTGCTGCGGCTCGACGACGGCACGCGCTTCACCGTCAACGCGCCCGTCGTCCGCGACCGCAAGGGCGAGCACAAGGATGTCTTCGAAGAGCTGACGCGCGAGGGCTTCACGCGCGCGAAGGTCGACGGCAAGGAGGTGGTGCTCGAGGACGGGGTGCCCGAGCTCGACAAGAAGTTCAAGCACTCGATCGACGTCGTCGTCGACCGGCTCGTCATGAAGCAGGATCTGCGGCTGCGGCTGACGCAGTCGATCGAAACGGCCGCCGGGCTCGGTGAAGGCCTCGTCATCATCGACGTCGTCGACGGCCAGGAGATGCTCTTCTCGCAGAACTTCGCGTGTCCCGATCACGGCGTCTCGCTCCCGGAGCTCCAGCCGCGCATCTTCTCGTTCAATGCACCGCACGGCGCCTGCCCCCGCTGCACCGGCCTCGGCTCGCAGCAGGAGATCGACCCCGATCTGCTCGTCCCCGATCCGGCTTCGTCGATCGACGACGGAGCGCTCGTGCCGTGGTCGGTGGGCGGCTCGTCCGGCTTCTACGAGGCCGTCATCCAGGCGATCGCCGACCGCTACGAGATCGACACGTCGAAGCCGTGGTTCGAGCTGAGCGAGGAGGAGCAGAACCGATTCCGCTACGGCACCGACGGGGAGAAGGTCTACGTCCAGTACCGCAACCGGATGGGGCGCCGCCGCCAGTACATGCTCGCGTTCGACGGGATCGTGGCGAGCCTCGAACGCCGGTACAAGGAGACCGATTCGTCGCAGCAGCGCGAGCGGATCGAGGAGTACATGTCGTTCCGCCCGTGCCCGGTCTGCAAGGGCGCGCGCCTCAAGCCCGAGGTGCTGGCGGTCACGGTCGGCGACCGGTCGATCAACGAGTTCACGCAGATGTCCGTCTCGCGTGCGCTGCAGTTCCTCGACGAGCTGGGGCTCACCGAGACCGAGCAGCTGATCGGCCACCGCATCGTCAAGGAGATCCGCGAGCGGCTGACGTTCCTCGACGACGTCGGCGTCGGTTATCTGACGCTCGACCGCGCGGCGGCGACCCTGTCGGGCGGCGAGGCCCAGCGCCTGCGGCTTGCGACGCAGATCGGCTCGCAGCTCGTCGGCGTGCTCTACATCCTCGACGAGCCGTCGATCGGCCTGCACCAGCGCGACAACGCGCGGCTGATCGACACGCTCATGCGCCTGCGCGACCTCGGCAACACGGTCGTGGTCGTCGAGCACGACGAAGAGATGATGCGGCGCGCCGACTGGCTCGTCGACATGGGGCCGGCAGCCGGCGTGCACGGCGGCGAGGTCGTCGCCGAAGGCCCGGCGACGAAGGTCGAGCGCAACCGCAAGTCGGTGACGGGCCAGTTCCTCTCCGGCAGGCGCTCGATCGCAATCCCCGAGCGGCGCGACGAGGACCGCGGCGCGTTCGTCGTCCGCGGCGCCGCGCAGCACAACCTCAAGGGCATCGATGTCGAGTTCCCGGTGGGCAAGTTCATCTGCGTCACCGGTGTCTCCGGCTCGGGCAAGTCCACACTCGTGAACGAGATCGTCTACAAGTCGCTCGCGAACCGGCTCAACCGTGTGCGCGTCAAGCCCGGCTCGCATGCCGGCGTCGAGGGCATCGACGTGTTCGACAAGGTGATCGAGATCGACCAGCGGCCGATCGGCCGTACGCCACGGTCGAACCCCGCGACGTACACCGACCTCTTCACGCACATCCGAGAGCTGTACTCGCTCACGCCGGAGGCGAAGGTGCGCGGCTACAAGCCCGGCCGTTTCTCGTTCAACGTGCGCGGCGGCCGGTGCGAGACGTGCAAGGGTGACGGCCAGATCAAGATCGAGATGCACTTCCTGCCCGATGTCTATGTGCCGTGCGAGACGTGCAAGGGCGCGCGGTACAACCGCGAGACACTGGAGGTGCGCTTCAAGGGCAAGTCGATCGCCGACGTGCTCGACATGTCGGTCGAGGATGCGCTCCAGTTCTTCGCGAAGATCCCGAAGATCCGGCGCCGCCTCCAGACGCTGCACGACGTCGGGCTCGACTACGTGAAGCTCGGCCAGCCCGCGACCACGCTGTCGGGCGGCGAGGCGCAGCGCGTGAAGCTCGCGGCCGAGCTCTGCAAGGTCGCGACGGGGAAGACGCTGTACATCCTCGACGAGCCGACGACCGGACTGCACTTCGCCGATATCGAGAAGCTGCTCGAGACGTTGCAGCGACTCGTCGATGCGGGCAACACGATGCTCGTCATCGAGCACAACCTCGACGTGATCAAGCAGGCCGATTGGCTCGTCGACCTCGGGCCGGAAGGCGGCGAAGCGGGCGGCGAGATCGTCGCCGTCGGAACGCCGGAGCAGGTCGCCGAGGTGCCGGAGAGCTTCACGGGGCAGTTCCTCCAGGCCGTGCTACACGAGCACGCCGTCGCTGCCGCGTAGCTGCTCGCTCACATGTCGGGTCTCGTGGCCCCGGCGGCCACGTCTGGTGCCAGGCACGAGCCGTGGCTCTTCGGGCCAGTGCCGGTGGCGAGGTTCGAGGCGTGAAGCGGGAACACGCGTCTTCACCGCTACAGGACGTCTCCGCCGCAACCACGTCTGGTGACAGTCGCCAGACGTGACCGTGGGGGACGAGTGACGCTAACCCCGGGGACAGACCCGGGTCTGTCCCCGGGGGTCGGGGCGGCGCTAAGCGGGCGGCGAGATCGTCGCCGTCGGAACGCGGGAGCACGTCGCCGAGAGGCCGGAGAGCATCACGCGGCAGTTCCTCCAGTCCGTGCTGCACGCACGCGAGGTCGCCGCGGCGTAACGCCCGCGGCGGTTGGCTCGGACCTCTGAGCGAGCCGTCCCCGTATACCCGGTGTGCATGCAGCGCTTGCTGCCCTGGTCCTCGTCATCGGCAATGCCGGCGTCTCGGCGCGTGTTCCGGCGGGCTGGCACCGCGTCCCCGCCGCGCTGACGCCCTGCACGAACCCGGTCGAGCGGCTCGATGTCGCGGGGCCCGGGGGCGCGCTCGTGATGGTGCAGGAGGCGCTCGATCGCGCCTACGTCGGTCGGTTTCCTCGACGGTCGCGCCATTTTGGTGTGCGGGGAGCGGCCGGCTATCTCACCTGCTGCGATGCGCCCGGCCACGGGAAAGGGTGGCTCCTCAGCTTCCGCGACGGCGGCCGGAGCTTCTACGCGTATCTCTACCCGGGGAATTCGGGTAACCCGTCGGTCGCGCTCGCGATCCTCGACAGTCTGCGGATCAGCGCACGC
>JAOPYX010000067.1 GCA_025964535.1 Actinomycetes bacterium
GCCGTCGCGCCCTGTGGCAGCGCGCCGGAGAGCTTCATGCCGACGACCTGCGGCACGAGCATCGAGAGGGCCTCACCGAGCATTGCCGCTTCCGCCTCGATGCCGCCGACGCCCCACCCGAGCACGCCAAGCCCGTTGATCATCGTCGTGTGCGAGTCGGTGCCGACGAGCGTGTCCGGGAAGGCGAACCCGTCGCGCGACTCGACGACACGCGCGAGGAACTCGAGGTTCACTTGGTGGCAGATGCCGGTGTTCGGCGGAACGGCTGCAAAGTTGTCGAACGCGCTTTGTCCCCAGCGCAGGAAGGCGTAGCGCTCGCGGTTTCGCTCGAACTCGAGCTCGACGTTGCGCCCGATCGCCAGCCGCGACGCGAACTCGTCCACCTGCACGGAGTGGTCGATCACGAGCTCGGCGGGGATGAGCGGATTGATGCGGCTCGGGTCGCCGCCCTGCTCCTTCATCGCATCGCGCATTGCGGCGAGGTCGACGACGCAGGGGACGCCGGTGAAGTCCTGGAGGAGCACGCGCGCGGGCGCGAACGAGATCTCGCGCGACGGCTCGTCGGTGGCGACCCAACCGGCGACCGCTTCCACTTCGGCGTCCGTGCCGTTGCGGAGGACGTTCTCCAGCAGGATTCGCAGCGTGTATGGCAGCCGCGCGACGTCCCACTTGGCCTGAAGCGCGTCGAGCCGGTAGATCGAATAGCTGCTGTCGCCGACTCGAAGCTGCTCAGGCTGGGCCATACCCCGATTCAAGCAGAACGCCGGCTCGTAACGGCTTGTTTGACCGCCGGTAAACACGGGGAGCCGAACCAATGGGTTCCCGGATCGCGTGCGCGGCGATGGTTGTCGCAGTCAGCTGCGCAGTCTTTCCCGCGTATGGCGGCGCTGACGAGCCGGTCGCGACCACCCGTGCGCGTCTCGTGGACGAGGTGGATCGCGGTCTGGCCGCCGCCGACGCGCGCTGGGCCTGGCGCGGGTGGTATCGCGACAACCCGTCCACCACGAGCTGGTCGAGCATCTGGGACACCGTTCATCTCCTCGAGGCGCGGGTCGGGCTCCAGGCGGCGGCGCCGAGCGCGGCACATCGGCAGGCGCTCGTCCGCATGGCGCTCGGGGCCGAGCGGTATTGGAACCCGCAGCTCGGAAATGGGTTCGGGGGCTTTGCCACCGGCTACGCGCTCCGCGGCGCGCAGGGGACGATGTGGTTCGACGACGACAGCTGGCTCGGCCTCGTGTTCTTCGACGTCTACGAGCAGACGCACATGACGCGCTTCCTCGACGACGCCGAGAAGGCGTTCCGCTTCGTCTACCACGTCGGCTGGGACCCCAAGGGCGGCGGGATCTGGTGGAACAGCCAGCGGACGGTGAAGGCGGCCGAGTCGGTGAACCCGGCTGCGCTCCTCGCAGTCGAGCTCTACGAGGCGCACCGGGGAACGGAGTATCTGCGTGCGGCGCACCGCCTCGTCGCCTGGGCGAACGCCCACCTTCTCGACCGCGGGACGGGCCTCTACGACAACCATCCGAACAAGGGCGTCGCGATCAGCTACAACCAGTCGCCGATGCTCGCGGCGCTTGCGCGGCTCTGCCGTGACGGGCAGGGCCACTGCGCGGAGGTGGCACCCCTACGCAGCGCCACGCTCCGCGCGTTCGGCGGCGACCTCGATCAGCCGCCGCAGTTCGACGCGATGTACCTGCGCTATCTGCTCGCTGCCGATCCGCTCCGCCGCGAGCCGCGCATCGCCGACGTCGTCCTTTCGAACGCACGACGGATCGAGCAGAACGCAACGGACCAGGACGGCCTCTATCTTCGCGCGTGGGACGGCAGCTTGAACGTCGCGCCGGGGCTGGTCTCGACGCACGGTGCCGCGCTCGAGGTGCTCGCCTGGGCCGCGGTTGCCGCAGGCCCGCAATAGATCTCACAGCTTGGGCATGAGCTCGCGGCGCGCGAAGTCCGCGAACTCGTCCTGGTTCTCCCCGATCTGGTGGATGTAGACGTGCGTGAACCCCGCCTCGTCGTACGTGCGGATCAACGCGAGGTACGGCTCAGGGTCGGGGCCGCACGGCGTCCGCTCGGCGACGTCCTCCTCATCGACCATGGCGGCTGCTTCCTCGAAGTCGGCAGGTCTCGCCAGCTCCTGGCCGAGCGGGCCCTTGAGCGCGAGGTTCGGCCATAGCCTTGTCGCCCGTTCGAGCCCGGCCTGCTCGTCGGAGTCGTAGGCGCAATGGATCATCCCGAGCTTTTGCTTGCCCGTGCCTCCGGCAGCCTCGAACGCCTGCACGACGTTCTTCTCCGGAGCTGTCGAGATGAAGCCGTCGCCGAGCCGGCCCGCGAGCTCGGCCGCCTTCGGCGCACTCCCGGCCATGTAGATCTGCGGCAACTCGTCGGGGAGCGTGTAGATGCGCGCGTGGTCGACCGTGTAGTGCTTGCCGCGTTGCGTCCGTTCGCCGCCCTGCCAAAGCAGCCGGATCACGCCGACGGCTTCTTCCAACATCTCCAACCGCTCATCCGGCGACGGCCAGCGGTCGCCGAGGATGTGCTCGTTGAGATTCTCCCCGCTGCCGAGCCCGAGGAAGAAGCGACGCGGCATCATTGCCGCGACGCTCGCGGCCGCCTGGGCGATGATCGCGGGATGGGTCCGGATGATGGGGCACGTGACGCCGGTGCCGACCCGGATCTTGGCGGTCGCCTGTGCGATGCCGCCGAGCGTCGACCAGACGAACGAGCTATGGCCCTGCGCATCGACCCAGGGATGGAAGTGGTCGGAGATGAGCGCGAAGGTGAAGCCGGCGCGCTCGGCGAGCACGGCCTGGCGGACGAGCTCGTTCGGTGGATGGTCTTCGGACGAGAGTGCAAAGCCCAGCTCAGGCATGCCGTTGTCGTACCGGCGGCGATTGAACCTAAACGCAGCGTTTTTTCGGACTCGACGGGGGAAGCCTCTCTTCGTGGACACGTCGCGGGCGGCGGAGTTGCAAGTGCTCCTCGAGGGTGTGCCGCTGCCTGCGGAGAAGGCGACGCTGCTCGCCTATGCCGTCCGGCAGCGCGCCGAGCCCTTCTTCATCGATGCGTTGCGCACGCTGCCGGAGCGTGAGTACGCGAGCATCGACGAGGTCGCCGAGGAGCTCGTGCACGTGCATCCGGCTCCGGGCTCGGCTGCACCGCCTCCGCCGCGGGAGGAGAGTGGCGGCCCGCCCGGTGGCGACGCCTACACGGAGAACGACTAGACCTTCGTCGTCGCCTTGGTGCCGTCGCGGTCAGCACGCTCGCGCTGCGGTTGCACCGTGTACTTCGGATCGCGCGCCGATTGGATGCCTGCACGCATCACGGAGTAGCGCAGGCACAGCTCTCCGGCGCAGACGAGCGCGCCGCCGAGGGCAGCCGCGCCCCGGCTCTTGCCACCGCGCGTGGCAAGCAGCGTCGCGCCGGCGCCCGTGAGCCCCTTCGCCGCCCAGGACAGCTTGCCGGCCGCTCCGCGGCGATAGACCTCGCCGGTCTTGCCGAGCCGCAGCTCCATCGCCTGCATCAACGCGACCTCGACGGCGACTCCGCCCACCGCCAAACGGCGCGCAGGTCCCGCGTCCTCGGGCGCGACGAACATGCACGCGGCTGCGCCGGCGCTCGCCGCCGCACTCGCGCCGAAGAGCCATGGCAGCTCCTGGCGCGCGTCGTGCCACACCGGGACGGCCGTGTTTGCGAGCAGCACCCCGGTGTACGTCGCGAGCGGTGGGCCGAACAGCGCGCCGGCCACCTCCGCTGCGAGCTTGACGGGCGCCAGCCGGCCGACGAGCTCGGAGGCGGCTGCCGTGATCGACGCGCCGGCGTTCACGAACAGCACCCAGGCGCCGACGTTCATCGGCGAGGTGATCTTGAAGACGCGCAG